>DASQHW010000467.1:0-3557 GCA_035631895.1 Acidimicrobiia bacterium
CACGTGGGATTCGCGGTGGAAGGTCACCCCTCGGTCATCCCGACCATCCACGCCCGCATCGACGACCAGCTGTATCTGCACGGCGCGGCCGCGAACCACATGCTGCGATCGCTCGCAGGCGGTGTGGAGGCGTGCGTGACAGGGACGATCGTGGACGGGCTCGTGCTCGCCCGCTCGGCGTTCCACCACTCGATGGACTACCGGTCGGTGATGGTCTTCGGCTGCGCGAGCCGCGTCGACGACCCGGACGAGAAGCAGCGCGCATTGCACGCGCTCGTCGACCACGTCGTGCCCGGCCGCAACGCGGATGCCCGGCCGCCCTCCGATGCCGAGCTGCGGAAGACCCTCGTGCTGCGGCTGCCGATCGCCGAAGCGTCGGCCAAGGTGCGTACCGGTGGGCCGGTGGACGACGACGCGGACATGACGCTCGGCGTGTGGGCGGGAGTGCTCCCGTGCGCGCTCACCTTCGGGGCTGCGATTGCCGCGCCCGGCGTGACGGCGGCCACGCCGGAATACGTGCGCACGTACTCCCGCTAGGCAACCAGGCCGACGACCGGCTCCCGGCGCACGTCGTGATTCATCACGTCGTCGAGCAGCACCCGAAGGTCTGATTGCACCGCGGCGTACGACGGATCGCCGAAGCGGTTCACCAGCTCGTCCGGGTCTTCCTGCAGGTCGTACAGCTCGTCCCCCCAGGGGGCGTCGAGATACCGGTGCAGCTTGTATCGCGTCGTCGTGAGCGTGCGCATGGGAAGCGAACGCATGATGCTGAAGTCGTTCTCGGTGAGCACGTGCTCACGTGCTTCGTCGAGCACATGGCCTTCCATCCACTTCGGGACTTCGAGGCCCGCGGCGGCGAGCATCGTCGGCGCGAGATCGATGGTGCCGACCGGGTCGCCGGCGATCTTCCCGGCGTCGATGCCCGGACCGCGCAACAGCAGCGGCACCCGCAGGAGCGAGTCGTAGCCGAACGGGCCCTTGAAGATCATCTGGTGCTCTCCGAGGAACTCGCCGTGGTCGCTGGTGACGATCACGAGCGTGTCGCCCGTGAGGCCGCGCTCGTCGAGGACGTCGAGCACCCTGCCGATCGCGTGATCCAGCTGCGCGACCATGCCGTAGTAGCCGGCCGTCATCTTGGCGAGCTCCTCGCGGGTGAGCGTCGCGCCACCCGGGTTCGCCCATTCCAGTCTCCCGCCCCGCATGCCTTGGGCGAGGAACTGATGGATCGGCGGCTTCCCGTCGAACTCGTCGGCGCGGACCTTCGGCAGCACTTCGAGCGCGTCCTCGGGCGTGTAGCGATCACACCACGGCGCCGGCGGATCCATCGGATGGTGCGGATCGGTGAAGCTGACCCACCCGAAGAACGGCCCGTCGACGCTGCGCAGCCATTCGCACGCGCGATCCGCCACCCACGTCGTGGGATGGTCTTCTTCGGGCAGTGCGTTGCGCCATGTCTGGGTGTGGTCCCACTGCGCGCCGGCTGCCTCGGGCTGCATGAGTCGCAGGCGTTCGACGCCGCGCTCCAAGCCGTCCCGGAAGAGATGACGCGCGTAGTGGAGGCCGAACGGCGGTGGCCCGAAGATCCAGTTCCACTGCCCCATCAGCTCGGCGATGCGCAGGTTGTGGCCGAACAGCATGAGCTCGGCGTGCTCGAACCCGAAATACGGCCCGTGCCAGTCGGGATCGACACGCGCCGAGCCGTCGACCGACTCGAGCCTGCCCGTCGGAAAGAAGGGGAACGTGGTCGCGAAATGCGCCTTGCCGATGATCGCGGTGCGGTAGCCGGCGGTCGCGAGCAGCGTCGCGATCGATCGCTCGTCGGCGTCCGCGGGGAGGTCGATCCCGTTGCACGTGACACCGTGCGTCGACGGGTACGTGCCCGTGAGGATCGACGCGCGGGCCGGCTGGCACAAGGGATTCTGCGTGCGCGCGGTCGAGTACCGAGTCCCCTCGCCGGCGAGCGCGTCGAGCCGAGGAGTCGCCGCCAAGGGGCTGCCGGCGCAGCCGAGCGTGTCCGCCCGCTGCTGGTCGGTCGTGATGAGCAAGATGTTCATGCGTCCCTCTCGTCGGACGCGGCACCGGCGCGATGCGCTCGGACACGCGGGCGCGCATGGTAGGAACAGTGCACTGCGAGTGCAACTATCGGATGACGAGAGAAGCCAGAGGACCCGGCGATGGACGCGATTCGTACGCCCGATGATCGATTCACCTCATTGCCCGACTACGCGTTCACCCCGCGCTACGTCGACGTCGACGACGGCGAGGGCGGCCGGCTCCGCGTGCATCACGTCGACGAAGGCGACCCGAACGCGCCGGTCGTGCTCCTCATGCACGGTGAGCCGTCGTGGAGCTTCCTGTATCGCAAGATGATTCCGGTCCTCGTCGACGCGGGCCTGCGCTGCGTCGCCCCCGACCTCGTCGGCTTCGGACGTTCCGACAAGCCGGTCGAGCGCACCGATTATTCGTATGCGCGCCACGTCGAGTGGATGCGGAGCGCCCTGTTCGACGGCCTCGACCTCCGCGAGGTCACGCTCGTCGGCCAGGACTGGGGTGGCCTCATCGGGCTGCGCCTCGTCGGCGAGCATCCCGAACGCTTCGCGCGCGTCGTCACCGCGAACACGTTCCTGCCGACCGGCGACACGCCCGCGGGTGAAGGGTTCAACCGGTGGCAGCGATTCTCCCAAGAGGTCGAGGACTTCGACGTCGGCGTCATCGTCTCGATGGGTTGCCACTCCGACGTGCCGCCGGAGGTCGTCGCCGGGTACAACGCACCGTTCCCGGATGATTCCTACAAGGCCGGCGCACGGCAATTCCCGATGCTCGTTCCCACTGCGCCCGACGATCCGGCCGCCGAGGCCAACAGGAACGCATGGAAGACCTTGCACAGCTGGACGAAGCCGTTCCTCACCGCGTTCTCCGACCATGACCCCATCACGCGCGGCGGCGACCGCGTGTTCCAGCGGGACGTGCCGGGCTGCGCGGGACAGCCGCACACGACAATCGAAGGTGGCGGGCATTTCCTCCAAGAGGATTGCGGCGAAGAGCTCGCGCGCGTCGTCGCGGAATGGATCCACGCGAGTGAGCGTCCCGCGGGCCGATGACGAAGCTCGGCGCCCGGTAGGTTCGACCCGGTGAGCGATATCTTCGCCCTGCTCGACGAGATTCGTGCGATCGGGCGGACCGGGTTGCACTACTGCGACGATCCGTTCGATCGGGCGCGGTACGAACGGCTGCTCGAGCTCGCGGGGCAGGAGTTCGCCGAGCGGAGCGGGCTCGACGAGCCTGCGGTGCGCGCCCGTTTCGACGCGGAGATCGGATATCAGACCGCACGCGTCGGTGCCGACGCCGCGGTGTTCGACGACGACGATCGCCTGTTGCTCGTGCGGCGCGTCGACGACGGCAAATGGGGATTGATCGCGGGTTGGGTCGATCCGAACGAGTCACCCGCCCAGACCGTGGTCCGCGAGCTCGAAGAAGAGGCAGGCGTGCGTGCACGGGTCGAGCGACTCGTCGGTGCGTTCTTCCGGGAAGCATGCACCGGCGAGCATCCGCACGGG
>DASQHW010000468.1:0-5158 GCA_035631895.1 Acidimicrobiia bacterium
CTCGAGCAGCTTCGCCACGGTGCTGCCCATCCCGAGGTGCGCAACACGCCGACCCTCTCGGCGTTGCATGCGCTCGCGGACATCGGCGCACTCGAACGTCACGCCGCGGACGTGCTCGGCGCCGCGTACGAGCTGTGCGAACGGGCGCGCAACGCGCGGTACCTCCTCACCGCCGCGCCCGGCGACGCGCTCCCCGTCGACGGGGAGGAGGCCGAGAAGCTGGCTCGACTCCTCGGTTACGTCGAGCGGCCGCAACAAGAGCTCCGCGACGACTACCGGCGTGTCACGCGGCGAGCCCGGGCTGTAGTCGAGCGCGTGTTCTATGGAAGGATGGATGAGTGACGCCCTCGCTCGGACAACTCCCACGCGACCAACTGCTCGCCGTCGCTCACGAATACATGTTGGCCGCCATGCTGGCGAACCAGGCGACACTGCCGCAGACGATCGCCGCCGGCGGGAGTCTCGACGACCTCAACCAGGTTGCGATCGACCTGTGGATGGGTGCGAGCCCGACGTACACGCATCTCATGCGCCGGCTCATGGGCATCGAGGGCGACGATGTTCCCGCGATCATGAAGGCGCTCCAACTCGACGTCGGTTTCGTACACCAGTACATGGACGTGCACTACCGGGTGAACGACCCGTTGCACGGCGAGTTCTGGCTCGCGCACTGCGGCGCACTGCTCAACGTCGAACCCCATGGCGAGGAGCGCGTCGTCGGGATGTGTCACACGATCGAGGACCCGACCTTCGACGCGACCGCCTACGCGACAAACCCGCGCGCGCGTATCCGTCCGATTCACCGGCCGCCGCGTGTGCCCGCCGATCGTGAGCCGCACTGTCACTGGACCATCATCATCGATCCCGACAACGAACCTGTCGGTCCGGCCCGTCTCTCCCGACAGATCGGTGAGGTGCCGCTCGCGTCGTTGTCCATCGAACCCCGGCCACCCGGCGACGGGTACCAGGGTGCCTTCGATCCGAAGTTCCGCCTCGCGGACTGCTCGGACGCCACGCTCGCGTCGCTGGCACGAGAGTTCGCCGTGCAGAACCATCTGCTCATGGCTTCGGCGGATGTCGCGCTCGGGGAACGCTTCGGCGTCGAGCGGGCCCGGCAGCTCATGGCGGAGGCGTGGCTGGCAACCGCGTGGGTCGGAAGTGCCCGGCTCCGCGAGGTGCTCGGCGAGGATGTCGACCTGGCGACGGTGCTCGCACTCCATCCTGCGATCCCGCCGGGCTTCACGCGCACGATCGACGCGCGCGACGACCACGTGCACTGCGTGCTGACGCCCGAGTCCCCCGCCTTGCTGGACGCAGATCAGCCGGGCTGGATAGGAGCACTGGCGCGCGGCGAGCAGGCCGGCGTGCAGGGCCTCGCGCAGGCGATCGACGCGAGGGCAATCGTGCGCGCCGTGCATGCCCGGGACGGCGTCGTGGAGATCGACGTTCACGTGGATCCGCATGCCGAGCCCGCACCCGAGCCCGCGGTCGTGGCGTTCATGCGCATCGGCATGCTCAGCAGCTGGAAGTTCGCGCTCTGACCGGAAGGCCGGCGGCGCGCCACGCTTGGAAGCCGCCGATCATGTCTGTCGCGTTGCGGAGGCCGAGCTGCTGCAACGTCGCGGCTGCCAGGCTCGACGCGAAGCCCTCGTTGCACACGACGATCACCCGCGCATCGTGATCATGCATTTCCGGGACGCGGTGCGCGCTCGCGGGGTCCAGCCGCCACTCGAGCACGTTGCGATCGACGATCAACGCGCCCGGGATCTCACCGTCGCGCTCCCGTTGCGCCACCGGACGCGTGTCGACGAGGAGCGCACCCTGGGCGACGGCCGCGGCTGCATCGTGTGGCGTGACTCTCTGCAACGTCCGTCGCGCGTCGTCGAGCAGATCGTCGATGCTCTTGTGCGCCTCACCCACCGGAGAGCGCCTGCATGATCGTGAGCTCGTCGCCCGGGCGCAGCGAGATCCCCAGATCGCGAACCGCGTCGTCGTTGACGAACACCTTCATGTGCTTTCGGACGTTGTTCTGCTCGTCGACCATCCGGAAGCGGATGCCCGGGAACTGCCGCTCGAGATCGTCGAGGACGGCGCCTACAGTGTCGCCGGTGGCTTCCACGGTCTGGCGTTGACCGGTGTACGAACGAAGCGGATCGGGAATGCGCACCTTCACGGCACTATGCGCGTTCCAGCGAGTAGATCTCCGGGAGGTGCTGCACGATGCACGTCCAGTGCTCGCCTTCGTCGATGCTCGCCCAGATCTCGCCGCTCGTCGTGCCGAAGTACACCCCGACGGGCTCGGCGTCGTCGACCGTCATCGCCTGTCGCTTGACGGTGAACCAGGCGTGCTCCGGCAGCCCGTCGTCACAGCGCGTCCACGAGTCGCCCGCGTCGCGCGTCACGTAGGCAGCCGGGCGCCCATCCGGCGACGTGCGGGGCCACACGTCGGTGCCGTCCATCGGGAACACCCACGCGGTGTCGGGGTCGCGCGGGTGGAGCTCGATCGGGAAGCCGATGTCACCGACGGTGCGGGGCATGTTGTCGCCGATGCGCGTCCACCGGCCCTCGGGCCGTTCCATGCGATAGATGCCACAGTGGTTCTGCTGATACAGGCGGTCGGGACGCAGGGGGTGCAGGCGGACGCAGTGCGGATCGTGCCCGAATTCAGGGTTTGGGTCGGGGAAGAAGTCCGCAGCGCAGCCTGCGTTGAGCGGGTGCCAGTCGTTGCCCGCGTCGGTGCTCTCGAACACACCGCCGCCGGACAGGCCGATGTAGAGGTGCGCGGGATCACGCGGGTCGACGATCACCGAATGGAGCATCGAGCCGTCCGGCGTGTTCTCTTCGGGATACTCGGCCCACGTTTCCCACATCGGGTGATCGTTCCAGCCGCCGACCGGCTCCCACGTGTCACCCCCGTCGTCGGTGCGGAACAGCCCCTGAGGGGATCCGCCCGCATACCACGAACCCGGTTCGCTCGCATGCCCGGGCGTCAGCCAGAACACCGCGTGCAACGTTCGCTGCAAGCGGTCGCCGGGCGTGAAGGCGGGCGGCTTCGATGCTTCCGTCCACGAGGCACCCATGTCGATCGAGCGGAAGACCGTCGGACCGAGGTGCCCGGTCCGCATCGCGAGCAGCAACGTCGTGCGATCGCGAGGGTCGAGCACCATGTGTTGTGCGATGTGTCCCAGGAACATCGGGCCGGCGACGGTCCACGAGCTGCGTCCCGCGTCGCCCGCCACGATCCACGCGCCTTTGCGTGTGCCGACGAGCAACACCGGACCGGCAGCGACCTTGTCGACGGCATCCACGTATGCAGTCGTCATGCGCAAAACCTACTCAGGGTGATTGGAACGCTGTCGAACGTTCCGACCCTGTGGCACCCCAGAACTCATCGCCGGCACGACGAAAAGACTTCACACAGATCGCGGTCAAGGGCCTGTGAGGGCATCCAGGAACGCAACCACGTCGGCGTGCGCGGCTTCGGTCACCCGCGCCCGAACGGGTGACCCGTCGAGCCGCACCGGCGCCCCGTCGATCACGGCGACCAGCGCGTCGACCGCGGCAAGGGCCGGCGGAAGCCGTGCGTCGACCCATCCCTGCACGAGATCACGATTCACGCGCCTGTCCCTTATGGCCGTGTGCAACAACTCGGCACTCCACACCCGGTGCCACTGCGCGTCCTCGTCGAGCGAGAAGTGGATGCTCTGCAGGATCGGATCACCGTTCGCCGCAGCGAGGGCGCCGGCCAGCTCCTGGTTCACGAGGCGATCGATGAGAGGCTTGACGACGACATTGGTCACGACGAACGCCTCACCCCAGTCCCACGTCACCAGCGCGCGCTCGATGAGCTCGCGGAGTGGCTGGAACGCCGGTGCCTCCTCCCAGAACTGTCGATGCACGGCACCATCGACGTTCGGCCGGCGGGCCGCGAGCTGCGCCGTGCGGTACGTGATGCGCTGCAGGCGACGCATCTCGTCGACGGTCTGGAACGCGGCACAGTTGGTGATTAGTGACGCCGGAGCAAGCTGCGCGACGTACGCCGCGAGCATCTGCAGACCGTGGATCGGGAAGCGCAACGGTGCGTACCAGCGATGGAGGAAGTCGACCCACTCGTCGGAGAGCCGAGCGTCGTAGTGTGTCTCGTCGATCTCGCGCAGGAGACCGTCGACGACGTCCTCCTTGCGGTCCTGCAGTTCGTTGTATCCGCGATATGTCGTGCGGCGCGGGTCGGCGAACACCTCCCAGTCGTCCGCCTGGAACAGCGAACCCTCACGATGCCGGGAATACCAATCGATCACCGGGTTGTCCGCCGGCAGCTCGAACCGGCGAGGGAAGTTGTAGTGCAGGTCCGAGCTCACGACTTCGTACTCGGACGGCAGGCGCCTGCCGGCCTCCATGCGCGAGTACGTCTTGCGGCGGCGCGACGGTGGGTCCGGCATCACTACAGGTTCACGTTCCCGCCACCTGGCGGTTCGGGCGCCGGCTCGGTTGCGAGCCACCACACGGCCCCGTCCTCGGTGAGACATATCAAGCCGGCAAACGACGACATGATCCCTTCGAGATCACCGGGGAACTCCACGGCGTGGCCGGCCTCGATCTCGACCGCGGCGCGGGAGAGCCGGCACACTCGGGGCACCGCGACGCGGAGGTACGCACCCTCGTCGTGTACCACGACCTGCTCGTTCTCGTCCTCGATGGCGGCGATTACGGCCCGGGCGAGCGGGGTCGCCTGGAGGACCGGACCCACACCGAGTGTCCGCGTTTCGAACGTGCTCATCGACCCGTCGATCGCACGTTGACCTGTATTGCGTCGTCCACGACACGCACTGCATAGCGGCGCAGGCATACGTCCGCCGGATTGATTCCTCGCCCCTCACACACGTCGAACGTCCACTCGTGCGCGGCGCAAGTGAGCTGCGCGCCTTCGAGACGCCCGCCTGCCAGCGAGTTGCCCAGATGGGGGCAGCGGTCGTCATAGGCGAACACGTGCCCACCCACGTTGCAGATCACGACATCGACGGTGTCGAGGCGGACCGAACGCATCTCGCCGTCCCACAGGTCGTCGAGCGTTCCGGCGCACAACCACTCGACCATCGGCTCACACGGTTGGACCGACGGTGAAGATGTCTCCATTGCCAAGGCCTGCTTCCCGGATCGT
>DASQHW010000469.1:0-3701 GCA_035631895.1 Acidimicrobiia bacterium
ACCGCGTTACCGTGCCTTTCGTTGCGCTTCCACTGGTTCAAGGCGACCGCGATGACACCGGAGCCGCGCGAGTTCACCTGGCCGCCGATCGACACGCGCTCGTTCATCAGCGTGGTCAGCGAGACGTGCCACCCCTGGCCGACGTCACCGAGACGCTCGGCGTCGGGAATCCGGACCTCGGTGAAGTAGACCTCGTTGAACTCGGCGTCGCCGGTCGCCTGCACGAGCGGCCGCACCTCGACCCCGGGAGCGTGCATGTCGACGACGAACATCGTGAGGCCCTTGTGCTTCACCTGCTCGGGATCCGTCCGGGCGAGCACGATGCCGAACCGGGCGACGTGTGCGAGCGTCGTCCATACCTTCTGGCCGTTGACGATCCACTCCTCGCCGTCGCGCACCGCTCGCATGGACAGGCTCGCGACGTCGGACCCTGCGCCGGGCTCACTGAAGAGCTGGCACCAGATCTCTTCGCCGGTGAAGAGCGGCCGCAGGTAGCGCTTCTTCTGCGCGTCAGTGCCGTGCGTGACGAGCGTCGGCGCGCACATGCCGTACCCGATCGGGTTGCGCGCATACGGGATCGGGGCACCCGCCGCGAACAACTTGGCGTTGATCGTGTTCTGCAGCTTCGGCGAGAGGCCGAGGCCGCCGTGGCCTTCGGCGAAATGGACCCATCCGAGGCCGAGGTCGAACTGCGCCCCGAGGAACTCCGCCGGCGGTGTGGTCTTGGGATCGAGCTTCTGCAGGAGGTCGTCGCACAGCTCGGCGACGCGGGCTTCATCACTTGTCACGCGGTGCTCCTCAGCGAACTTGACCGATCGGTCAAGTGTAGTGACGGCGGGCTCCCGTTGCCACCGTGAGGACGCAGCGGAGGCGGGGATGGCGCAGCGAGGGAGCCATGTGAGCGTGAGCGCAGCGAGGCCGAGGTCGGCCTACGTCGGCAGAGGTTGACGTTGCCGTACATGCGCGAACTCGCGCATGCCGCTCGCGAAGTCGATCTCGGCGTGGAAACCCAGCACGCTCGCTGCGAGCTCCGGGGACGCGAAGACGTGACGCACGTCGCCGAGCCGGTAGCTGCCCACGACCACCGGCCCCGGCGCGTCGTCGCCGAACGCGCCGGCGAGCGCGGTCGCCATGTCGAGGACGGTGCGAGGAACGCCGGTGGCGATGTTGCACGCGCCGTCGTACGGCTCGTCGATGGTCAGCGCGCACACGTTGGCCCGGGCAACATCGCGTACGTCGATGAAATCGCGTTGCTGACCGCCGTCCTCGAAGACCCGGGGCGCGTCACCTCGACCGAGCGCGCTCCGGAAGATGCTCGCGACACCTGCGTACGGCGTATCGCGGGGCATGCGCGGCCCGTAGACGTTGTGGTAGCGCAGCGCAGCGACGGTCACGCCACCGTGCTCCCGGGCAAATGACCGGCAGAGGTGCTCCTGGTGGAGCTTGGTCGCCGCATACACGTTGCGGGGATCCGGCGGCGCGGACTCGTGCACTGCGAGGGGTGTCAACGCCGTGCCGCAGTCGGGGCACGGCGGCTCGTACTCACCACGCTCGAGCGCGGCGACCGTGCGCACACCGGGGCACACGACGCCGTGCGCGCGGCACATGTACCTGCCCTCGCCGTAGACGACCATGCTGCTCGCGAGCACGAAGCGGCCCGCGAAGCGCGCTCGGTGCAGCGCGCGGAGCAACACGGCGGTGCCGAGATCGTTGTGCCGGACATAGTCGACGGCGTCACCGAAATCCTGCCCGAGGCCCACCATCGCCGCCTGATGTGAGATCGCGTCGACGCCGGAGACGGCCGCCGCAACCGTCTCGTCATCGGTCACGTCGCCCCACATGTACTCGGCACCGGGATTGCACCACTCCGGCGCGGCGCCGTGCGCCGCAGGCAACAATGCGTCGACGACCCGTACCTGGTGGCCGCCCTCGACGAGCGCATCGACGACGTGCGAGCCGATGAAGCCGGCGCCGCCGGTCACCAGCACGCGCATCAATTCGCCTGCCGTTCCAGTGGGAGCCGGACGATGAAGCGGGCTCCACCGTGCTCGTTGTGCACGAAGAGCTCGCCGCGATGCGCTTCGACGAATCCCTTTGCAATCGCGAGGCCGAGCCCCGAACCTGTGCCCGGCGTACGTGCCCGGTCGCGCATGAACGCGACGTCGAAGATCCGCGGCAAGTCGCCCTCGGGCACACCACCGCCGGTGTCCTGCACAGCGACGTACGCCCACTGCGGCAATGCGTCGTCGACGCCGGCCTCGACGACCACACTGCCGTCGGCGGGCGTGTGACGAATCGCGTTCTCGAGCAGGTTGCGGAGTGCACGCGACACCTCGGGTGAGGAAACGTCGAGCTCCGGCGGTGGCCCGACCAGACGGCCCTGGAGCCGCACGCGCTTGGCGGCCGCGATCGGCGCCGAACCGGCGAGGACGTCGGACACGAGATCGCCGAGGGACACCCGCTCGAATTGGAGGCGCAGTGTTCCGGCCTGTGTGCGGCTGAGCTCGAAGAGGTCGTCGACGAGCGCGGCAAGGCGATCGACCTCCTCGCTCATCGTTCGCAAGTAGCGCGCGACCGTGTCCCGATCGTCGACGACTCCGTCTTCGAGTGCTTCGACGATCGCCCGCATGCCCGCGAGCGGCGTACGCAGGTCGTGCGACACCCACGCCACCAGCTCGCGCCGCGATGACTCGAGCGTCTCCTGCCGGGACCGGGCCTCTTCGAGCCTCGTCTGCGTCGCGGCCAGCTCGGCGGCGAGATCGGCGAGCTCGGTCGGCGCACTCCGCCGCAGCGCGACGGTGGCGTCGGTGCCGTCCTCGTCGTCTCCGATCCGGCGCGCAGCCGCGAGCAGCGAACGACTCGCAGTGCCGATGCGCGCGCCCAGCACCATCGCGATGACGATCGCGACCGTGCCGGCCGCGACCAATACGACCACCAGCGCGGTGAGGTCGTGCGAGGAGATGAACATCGCCCTCGAGGCGGCGTACGCGCCACCGGTGACTGCAACCACGGTGCTGCAGGTGAGGGCCACGATCTGCGCGGCGATCGAGCGTCCTCGCAGCACACGCAACGCGATCGCGCCGCCCGCGAGGCCGAGCACCGTGACGCCGGCTGCGATGCCGGAAAGTTCGAGCGCGTCGGGCGTGTTCACGGATCCCACCGGTACCCGACACCCCACACGGTCACGAGATGGGCGGGCCGGCCGGGGTCGGCTTCGATCTTTTCCCGGATGCGTCGCACGTGCACGGTCACCGTGGACGTGTCGCCGTAGGTGTAGCCCCACACGTGCTCGAGCAGCTCCTCGCGGCGGAACGCGTGCCGGGGCCTCGACGCGACGAACACGAGCAGCTCGAACTCGCGCGCCGTCAAGGTCAACGGCTCGCCATGGAGGAATACCTGCCGCGCGACGACGTCGATGCGCAGATCGCCGGCCTCGATCGAGCCCGGCAGCTGATCGACCGGCGCGAGGCCGCCGTTCGCGCGGCGCAGCACCGCCTTCACCCGCGCAGTGAGCTCCCGGGGAGAGAACGGCTTTGCCACGTAGTCGTCGGCGCCGAGCTCGAGGCCGAGGACGCGGTCGTCTTCGTCACCTCGGGCCGTCAACATGATGACGGGCACGGGCGCCTGCGCGCGCAGCCGCCGACACACCTCGAAGCCGTCGAGACGCGGGAGCATGAGATCCAGCACGACGAGATCGGGCC
>DASQHW010000470.1:0-2212 GCA_035631895.1 Acidimicrobiia bacterium
GCCCGCGTCGTTCGCGGACGAGGCAGCGGCCGCACTCGACGCTGCCGCTCCGCACCTGCGCGGCGTGCTCGGACGGCAGATGCGGGTCCGTCAGGTGCCGCGCCTTGCGTTCGAGGTCGACTCGGGCATCGTGTCGGGCCAGCGCATCGAGGAGATCCTCCGGGAGATCCACCACGACGAGGGCTCCGAGGAGCAGGCTGGTTCGACGGTCGGCACCGAGGAGGACGTGTGACGGGTCCGGGGGCGACGGACGGGCGCGGCAGCGGCGTCGACCCGGACGTCGAGACGGCGCTCTCGCTCGCAGCCGATGCCATTCGGCGTTCCTCGAACGCCGAGATCGCGCTCGCCTGTCACATCAATCCCGACGGCGACGCGCTGGGTTCGATGCTCGGGCTGCACCACGCCTTGCGTGCGGCAGGGATCCCGAGCATTGCGTCGTTCTCGGAGCCGTTCGTCGTCGCGCCGCACTACCGTGAGCTACCGGGTCTCGAGCTGCTGACGCCGCCCGACCGGTTCCCGCACGACCCGGCCGTCATGATCACGTTCGACTCGGGCGCGTTGGGACGTCTCGGTGATCTCGAAGCCCCGGCAAAAGCCGCCGCCGAGCTCATCGTGATCGACCATCACGTGTCGAACCAGCGCTACGGGACGATCAACGTCATCGATCCGAGTGCGGCGGCGAGCGGGGTGCTCGTGCGTCGCCTGATCGAGCGGTTGCAGCTGCCGCTCACGCGCGACAGCGCCGTCTGCCTCTATGCGGCGCTCGTCTGTGACACCGGGCGGTTCCAATACGAGTCGACGACGCCCGCGGTCTTCGACCTCGCACGCGAGCTCGCAGCCTTCGATCTCCCGATCACCGAGCTGTCGCGCACGCTGTTCGAGGAGCACCGCTTCGCGTACCTCCAGCTGCTCGCCGATGTGCTCACGCAGGCGGTGCTCGTCGCCGACAAGCAGTTCGTATGGACCAAGGTGACCCAGGCGGACCTCGCGCGGCACGGCGTGACATTCGAAGAGGTCGAGGGGCTCATCGATGTGGTGCGACGCACCCGCGAAGCGCAGGTGTCGTGTGTGCTCAAGGAAGCGCCCGACGCGACCTGGCGGATCAGCCTCCGCTCTCTCGGTCGTGTCGACGTTCGCCGCATCGCCGAACAACAGGGCGGCGGCGGGCATCGGTTCGCGGCCGGCTTCACGAGTGACGAAGATCCCGACGTCATCGTCACGAAGATCCTGGGAGCGCTGTAGACAAGTTTGCAACGAGACGGCCCCCGGCGGGCCGTTTCGTTGCAAACAGTAGGTTGGACGGATGAGGGACGGGCTCGTTGTCGTCGACAAGGCGGCCGGTTGGACGAGCCACGACGTCGTCGCCAAGTTGCGCGGGATCTACGGCCAGCGACGCGTCGGGCACGCGGGCACGCTCGATCCCGGGGCCACCGGTGTGCTGCTCGTCGGCCTCGGACGGGTGACCCGGTTGTTGAGGTTCCTGCAAGCGGCTCCCAAGTCGTATCGCGGCGGTGTCGTGTTCGGCGTCGCGACCGACACGCTGGACGCGGCCGGCGCGGTGCTGGAACGGGCGGAGATGCAGATCACGCGCGCGCAGCTCGAAGCGGCCGCGTGCGCGTTCACCGGAGACATCATGCAAGTCCCTCCGATGGTGTCGGCATTGAAGGTCGGCGGGCACAAGCTCTACGAGCTGGCGCGCCGGGGTGAGGAAGTGGAGCGCGAGGCCCGACAGGTTCGGGTGCACGCGCTCGAGATCGAGGCGTTCGAGCCCGGGCCGTACCCGGAAGCGACGGTGCGCGTCGATTGTTCGAGCGGTACCTACGTGCGGGCGCTGGCGGCGGACCTCGGCGCGGCGCTCGGCGGGTGCGGCCACCTCGCGTCCCTTCGCCGCCTGGCGATCGGCACGTTCACCCTCGACGAGGCGCGGACGATCGAAGCCGTCGAGTCCGATCCCGATGCCGCACTGTTGACACCCGCGGCGGCGATGCGCGATCTCGAAGCCATCTCGGTCGACATCGAGCAGGCACATGCCGTTGCGCACGGCGCGACGTTCGCGGCGAACGCGATCGTGCCCGCGGGCGCCGGTGCGGGGCCGTTCGCCGTCCTCGACGGGCACGGTGTGCTCCTCGCGGTCTACGAGCGCAGGGCCGGGGGAGTGAAGCCGTCAGCCGTGCTCGCGAGCAACGGAGCGTCCTCCTGAGGATCTACCGGG
>DASQHW010000471.1:0-12025 GCA_035631895.1 Acidimicrobiia bacterium
GACATTGGTGACGAGCGCCATCGCCGCAGGTTACGTGCGGGGGCGCGGGTCGGGACGATCGCGGCGACGCCTCGAGTGGCCGGAGGCTTCGGGGTGCAGCGTGTGCGCCGCGGCGACGAGCGCGAGGTGCGTGCACGCCTGCGGGAAGTTGCCGAGCAGCCGCCGCTCGACCGGGTCGATCTCCTCGGCATACAGGCCGAGGTCGTTCTTGACGCGCAGCAGCCGCTCGAAAAGCCTCTTTGCGTCGTGGCGCCGGCCGGCGAGGGTGAGCGCCTCCACCATCCAGAAGGTGCAGGGCAGGAACACACCCTCCGGCTCACCGATGCCGTCGACCGACGCGTCTGTCGGGTCGTATCGCATCACGAAGCCGTGGTTGGTCAGGCGGACGCGGATTGCGTCGATCGTCGACACGACCCGCGGGTCGTCGCCGGCCAGGAATCCCACGATCGGGATCATGAGCAGCGATGCGTCGAGCGCCTCCGAGTCGTAGGACTGGACGAAATGGCCGAGCCTGTCGTTGTAGCCACGCGCGCAGACCTCCGCATGCACCTCGTCGCGGATCTTCCGCCATCGTTCGATCGGCGCTTCGTATCCCATGTGGTCCGCAATCTGCACCGCCCGGTCGAAGGCGACCCAGCACATCACCTTCGAGTGGGTGAAGTGCCGGCGTGGCCCGCGCACCTCCCATATGCCCTCGTCCGGCTCCCGCCAGCGCTCTTCGAGCGCGTCCAACAGCAAGAGCACGAGTGACCACGTGTCAGCTCCGAACTTCGCGCCCGCGCGGCTCGACTGCCAGAGCACGTCGGTGAGCTCTCCGTACACGTCCAGCTGCAGCTGCGCGTGCGCCGCGTTCCCGGTGCGCACCGGCGTGGATGCCGCATAGCCGGGCAGCCAGTCGAGCTCGAGCTCCGTGAGCCGGCGCTCGCCCGCGACGCCGTACATGATCTGCATCGAGCTGGGATCGCCGGCGAGCGTGCGCAGCAACCACTCCCGCCAGCGCGTCGCCTCTTGGTGATATTCGCCGATGAGCAACGCCTCGAGCGTCAACGTCGCATCGCGCACCCAGCAATACCTGTAGTCCCAGTTGCGTGAGCCGCCGAGTCGTTCCGGTAACGACGTCGTGGGCGCGGCGACGATCCCGCCCGTGGGCGCGAAGGTGAGCGCCTCGAGGGTGAGCAGCGAGCGAGTCACGGGATCGCACCACGGGCCGGTGTTGTACGCGCAGCGCGCGGTCCAGCGCGCCCAAGCGTGTGTCGTCCGCTCGACGAGTGCCGCCGCGTCGGGATCGACGGGTTGCGGGTCGTGCGAGGGAAACCATCCCATCACGAACGGCACCTGCTCACCGGCGCGCACCGTGAACGTGGCCGTCGACGTGTGGTCACTTCCGTGCAGTCGCACCGGCGAACGGAGCTCGAGGCCATCGGGCCCCGCGATCGCGCGCCACGCACCTTCGACCCGTCGGACCCACGGAACGACGCTCCCGTAGTCGAAGCGAACGATCAGCTCGACACGCATGTCGACACTGCCCTCGATGCCTTCGACCAGGCGGACGAGGGTCGGCCGATCCGGCCCCATCGCGAGACAATCGACGACGCGGACGAGACCAGTGTCGGTTGCGTGCTCGGTCTCGAGCACCATCGTCCCCTCGCGGTATCGCCGGGTCGTGCGCGCAGCGGCCTCCGGCGCGAGGAGGAAACGCCCGTGGCCTCGCGTGCCCAACAGGGCGGCAAAGCAGGCGGCGTCGTCGAATCGAGGCGGACACCACCAGTCGACCGAGCCGTTGCGCGACACGAGCGCGGCAGTGCGACGATCACCGAGGAGCGCGTAGTCCTCGAGTGGCGTCGACGTCTCGGGGGGCCCGTCGATCACGTCCGGACGCTACCCGGCGTGCGAGTAGCGTCATGTGACGATGACAGGGGAACTCATCGGCGTCGACGTCGGCGGGAGCGGTATCAAGGCGGCATCCGTCGACGTGGCGAGCGGGGTCGCGTCGGGCCGCATCCGCGTCGAGACGCCGATGCCGGCGACCCCCGCCGCCATCGTGGCCACGGTCGCCGGCCTCCTCGCGAGGTTTCCCGCGGACGGCCCGTTCGGTTGCACGCTTCCGGCGGTCGTGCAACACGGCGTCGTGCAGACGGCCGCGCACATCGATCCGTCGTGGATCGGCACGCACGCGGTGACGATGCTCTCGCGGGCTGCAGATCGCCCGTGTGTCGTGCTCAACGACGCCGACGCTGCCGGGATCGCCGAAGCGCGATACGGCGCAGCGCGCGGGCACAGCGGGCTGGTGGCGATGGTGACGATCGGCACGGGTGTCGGCACGGCGTTGCTCAACGACGGCGTGCTGGTCCCCAACGCGGAGCTCGGACACATCGTGGTCAATCGCCACGTCGCCGACGACTGGGTATCGGACGCCGCGCGCCTCGCGAGGAACCTCAGCTGGAAGCGATGGACGCGCCGGCTCGATCGCTACCTGACGCACCTCCACGACGTGCTGTGGCCGGACCTCATCGTGATCGGCGGCGGCATCGTGAAGCACGCCGACAGGTTCTGCGACCGCATCGATCCCGGCTGCGAGGTACGCATCGCCGAGCTGGGAAACCTGGCGGGGATCGTCGGAGCGGCCGCACTCGCCGCGGCACACATCCCGGCGGGGAAGACCTAAGGGAGTGACATGCAGCTCGGAATGATCGGCCTCGGCCGCATGGGCGCAAACCTGGTGCGCCGGTGCATGCGGTTCGGCCACGAGTGCGTCGTGTACGACCACAACCCGGCGTCGGTCGACGCACTCGTGCGCGACGGCGCGGTCGGCGCGACCTCGGTGGTCGACCTCGTCGCGAAGCTGGCGCCGCCACGGGCGGTATGGCTCATGGTCCCTGCCGGCGTCACCTCCGCGGTGCTCTCGGACCTCACCGCGCACCTCACCGCGGGCGACACGGGCATCGACGGAGGCAATACCCACTACGCCGACGACATCGCGCGGTCGGAGCAACTCCTCCCAAAGGAGATCGACTACGTGGACTGCGGTACGAGCGGCGGCGTATGGGGCCTCGACCGGGGCTTTTGCCTGATGATCGGTGGACCGGCACACGTCATCGCGCGCCTTGATCCGATCTTCCGCGCGCTCGCACCCGGCATCGACGCCGCGCCCCGCACACCGGGCCGAGACGGCGAGCCCGCTCCCGAAGAGCTGGGGTATCTCCATTGCGGGCCCGCGGGCGCCGGCCACTTCGTGAAGATGGTGCACAACGGCATCGAGTACGCGCTGATGGCGTCGTACGCCGAAGGGCTGAACATCCTCCATCACGCCAACGTGGGCACTGAGCTGCGGCCGGCCGACGCGGAGACCGCGCCGCTGACCGACCCGTCTCGCTATCAATACGACATCGACGTCGCCAGAGTCGCCGAAGTGTGGCGGCGCGGCAGCGTCGTCGCGTCCTGGCTCCTCGACCTCACGGCGGCCGCGCTCCAACAGTCGGCCACGCTCGAGGGCTTCAGCGGACGCGTGAGCGACTCCGGCGAGGGCCGGTGGACGATCGCCGCCGCGATCGACGAGGGCGTCCCCGCGCCGGTGATGGCGACCGCGCTCTTCGACCGGTTCATCTCCCAGGGCACCGCCGACTTCTCGAACAAGCTTCTGGCCGCGATGCGCAAGCAGTTCGGCGGCCACGAGGAAAAGAAGATCGCGGGGCTCTGACACTTTGTCGGCTCCACTTGACGCACATGAGGGGTCGCGGTTAGTGATGAATGCACTGCGGGAATTCTTCTTCAAAGGTGGGGACAAGTGCGCGTATTCGCCCGGAAACTCACAGTTGGTTCAATCGCCGCACTGCTGACCTTCTTCGGCGTCGTGGTGACGGCGCCCGCGGCGGGTGCCGCGGAAACCCAGTTCTTCGTGTCGAAGGACGGCAGCAACAGCGCCACGTGCGGTCAGGCCAGCCATCCGTGCCGCACCATCGGCCAGGCGGTCGCAAATGCGCACGACGGGGACAGGGTGTTCGTCCTGCCCGGCACCTACGCGGAGATGGTGACCGTGCACAAGCGGCTTCACCTCTTCGGCGCCGACGCAACCATCGACGCATCGCACCGCAACAACGGCATCTTGTTGCAGGGACCGGGCGCGTCGGGCAGCGAGGTGAGCTTCTTCACCGTCAAGAACGCGATCGGCGAGGGGATCCTCGCGTCGCTGGTCGATCACGTGAAGATCGAGTTCAACACGGTCGTCCACAACGACCAGGGCGCAACGACGAAGAACACCTATCCCGAGTGCCAGCCCTCGGGGCAGATCCCGGGTGACTGCGGCGAAGGGCTCCACATCCAGGGCACGACGAACTCCCGTGTCGCCTTCAACGACGTGCACGACAACGCCGGTGGCATCTTGATCACCGACGACGTCGCAACGACACATGGCAACGAGATCGTGTTCAACGATGTGAAGAACAACAAGCCCGACTGCGGCATCACCGTGCCCGGTCACGTTCCCGGTCTCGGCGTGTTCGGCAACAAGATCTCCTTCAACGACGTCGAGGGCAATGGCGAGGGCGGCGTGCTCCTCGCGGCGGCGGCGCCCGGCGCGGGCTCGCACGACAACACGATCAGTTTCAACTACATCGCGAACAACGGTTTCGCCGGCGTGACGCTGCACTCGCACACGCCGAACCAGAACATCAACAACAACGTGATCGAGCACAACATCATCGAGACGAACAATGTCGGCGGCGACGGCGACGCGGGCGTCATGAAGACCACGGGTATCCTGATCTTCGTGGCCGACCCGTCCGTCACGGTGCACGGCACGAAGATCCGCTTCAACATCATCGAGGACAACCACTTCGGGATCTGGTTGACGCACGGTCACGTCGACACGGGAGGCATCGCGCACAACGTGTTCTCCAACGTCGCGGTCGACATCAAGAACTAGCGGCGTAAGGTCGCTCGCACCTTCGATTGGGCACGCGCCCGGCTCCGCTCGGCGGGCCGGGCGCGTGCACTTGTCTCAGAGTGTCGGGGGAACCAGCGGGCGCCAGTAATGGCCCGGGTCGAGGAAGCGGTGCTGTCCGGCAGGACCGTCGCTGCCGGCGACGTACTCCTCGGGTGAGCCGTACTTCCACGCCTGCACGATGGGGTCGACGATGCGCCACGACCATTCGACCTCGTCGAACCGAAGGAACGGCGTGTGGTCTCCTTCGAGCACGTCGAGCAACAAGCTCTCGTATGCAGTCGCCTCGGTGTCGTTGGGTTCCGCATACTCGGCGCGGAGCACCGCTTCGCGCGCTTCGAGCTCGAGGCCGGGTTGCTTGGTACGCACGACGAGCTCGGTGCATTCCGCAGGGCTCATGCGAAAGACCAGCCAGTTGGGCTCGGCGTGCTCGAGCGGGGTGTGCCTGAAAAGACGCTTCGGCGGCTCCCGGAACCGATACACGGCTTCGTGGGCCTTGGCCGCGAGCCGCTTGCCCGATCGCAGCAGTACCGGGATGCCTTCCCACCGCCAGGTGTCGACATGGAGCCGCACGGCGGCGAACGTCTCCGTCCGAGAATGCGGATCGACTCCCGGCTCCTGCCGGTAACCGACGACGGGTGTGCCTTCCACGAGCCCGGCGGTGTACTGGCCGCGTACGGCGTCAGTGTCCGGGTTGAGGTGCTTCACGGCCTTCAGCACCTCGACTTTGTGATCGCGCAACATCTCCGCGTCCCACAATGACGGTGGCTCGAGCGTCAGGAACGTCATCATCTGGATCAGGTGGTTCTGGATCATGTCGCGCAGCGCGCCGATGCCGTCGTAGTAGCGCGAACGACCCTCCACGCCGAGCGTCTCGGCGACCGTGATCTGGACCTCGTCCACGTGGCTCGACTTCAACACGGGCTCGATGAACCGGTTGGCGAACCGGAACACCAGGATGTTCTGCACCGTCTCTTTGCCGAGGAAATGATCGATGCGGAAGATCTGGTCCTCGTGCCAGTACTTGTGGAGCTGCTCGTTCAGCGCGAGCGCACTCTGCAGATCCTCACCGAACGGCTTTTCGATCACGAGGCGGCGCCAGCCCTTGGTCTCATCCGCAAGACCGGCTCTGGCGATCGTCTCTGCCGCGTCGGCGAACACGCCCGGTGGAAGCGCGAGGTAGAAGATCGCCGGACCATCCAGCACGCTTTCGAGAGAGCGCATCGACTCGACGGAGATGTCACCGCCGTGGAACTCGATCCGATCGATGAAGCGATCGAGATACTTCTCGTCGATGTCGCTGTCGCCGAGGTGAATCTGCGACCGCAGGTGCTCGTGGAATTCGTCCGTCGACCAGTCCTGCCGCGCGTACCCGACGACCTTCAGGTCCTCGAGGCGCTCGCGGTATTCGAGCCGCAACAGGGCGGGGAACAGCAGTCGGGCGGCGAGATCGCCGGATGCACCGATCACGACGAGCGTGGTGTGGTTGTTCACGAGACCAGGGTATGGCCCGAGCGGAGAATGGAAGAACCGCGACGGTCAGCGCCGCATGTGCCGTGACAGGTCACCGAAGAGCCTCGGGTCGAAAACGCGTTCGCTGAACCGCCAGGCGCCACCCGCCCGTGCGAAACGGTCGCGGTATTCACCGGCGAGGATCGGGTGCAGGCCCTGGCCGGTGACCTGCAGCACCGTGAAATATGTCCGGGCGGTCGCGGTGTCGCCCGAGACGACCACGCTGACGTTCGTGAGCTGGTGGAGCGTCCGTGGCGTGTGGTCGTCGTACAGGATCACCGGGTCGTAGAGGGAGCGGACCGCAGCCGCGCCCCGGCGGACGCGGTCGTCACGCGTCGAGCGCACCTCCGCGTCCGCGAAGAGGGCCGCGACGCCGTCGAGATCACCGCCGTCCAGCCGGCGCGCGTACTCGTGGATCAGCGAAGTGATCGCGTGCACGTCGTCCACGTTCGTCACACCAATTGCGTCGGCATGCGCGAGTAGCCGCGGACGTTGCCGGAGTGCACCCGTTCGAGGCCCGAGACGTCGATCTCGTACCTCGGATGCCGCGCGAGGAACTCTTCGAGGCTGATCCGCATCTCCAGGCGGGCCAGGGCGGCCCCGAGACACACATGAATGCCGTGACCGAAGCCCAGGTGGTGCGTCGGCCACGCGCGGTCGATATCGAACACGTCGGGATCGCGCCACACCCGCTCGTCACGATTCCCCGACCCGAGAAGCAGCAACACCTTGTCGCCGGCGCGCATGCGCGCACCGTGAAGTTCCACGGCATCTGTCAACGTGCGCGCCATCACTTGCGTCGAACCTTCGTAGCGCAGCGTCTCCTCGACCGCGTCCGGGATTCGGCTGCGGTCATTGAGGACCTTCTCACGTTGCCCGCCGAAGCGCTGCAACGCGAGCAGGCAGTTTCCGAGCAGCTTGGTCGTGGTCTCGTTGCCGGCGACGATCAACAGGAAGCAGAAGCCGACGACCTGCTCGTCGCTCAGGCGCTCACCGTCGGATTCTGCCGTGACGAGTGCGGCTGTGAAGTCGTCGGCACCCGGATGCGCGCGCCGATCCGTGACGAAGGCACTGAAGTACTTGAAGAGATGGGTCGCGGCCTCGATCCCGTCAGGAGTCACCTCAGGCGTGCCCTCCTCCCGGTGCAGCAGCGCATCGCTCCACTTCCGGAGTTGCTGCTGGTCGGCGTCGGGGACGCCGAGCAGCTTCGAGATGACGTCCATCGGCAGCAGCGCCGCGTAGTCGCCGATGAGGTCGATGACCGTGCGATCGCGCAATGCGTCGAGATACATCGTCGACAGCGCGCGGATCGGCTGCTCGAGATCGGCGACGCGCCGCGGGGTGAACGCGCGGCTCACCAGCCGGCGGAGGCGCGTCTGCTCAGGTGGGTCGGTGGTCAGCAGCATCGGCAGAGGATTGCCGTCTTCGAGCGTGATGCCGTAGCGACTGCAGTACGTCTCGGGGTCGTGCAACGCCGCAACCACGTCTGCGTAGCGAGAGAGCGCCCAGAACCCGAGCTCCTCGTCGTGGTAGCAGGGGGCCTCGTCGCGCAGACGCTTGTACACAGGAAACGGGTCGTCGTGGAACTCGTACGCGTACGGGTTGAAGCGGACCACCGTCGCAGGCTAGGCGCGTAGGCTCTCCGGGCGATGGGTGAGCTGGGACGGCGGCTGCTGTTGACCCCCGAGGGGCGCCGCGTCCTCCTCGCCGCGTACCTTGCCGCCTCGCTCGTCTCGATCGTGACGTACGGCGTGACGCACAGCCTCGGGTACGCCGCCGGACAGGCCCTCGTCCTGGGGTTCGCGCCGCTCTGGGTACGGTGGTGCCTTCGGCGCGCCTAGTGGGTAGGAACGCTCGCATGCGCGCACTCCGAACGGTTGCCCGGCCGATGCTCGCCGCGATGTTCGTCTTCGGCGGCCTCGACGCGTTCCAGAACCCCAAGTCGAAAGCCCGACGTGCCGAATCGATCGCACCGAAGATCGCCGAAGCCGCGGGTGTCGAGGCCGACACCGTGCAGCTCGTCCGCGTCAACGGCGCGGTCCAAGTCGGCGCGGGCGTCGCGCTCGCACTCGGCGTGCTGCCGCGCCTGGCCGCGCTGGCGCTGGCAGGCTCCTTGGTCCCGACGACGCTCGCCGGGCACCGTTTCTGGGAAGAGCAGGACCCGACGGCAAGGACGCAGCAGACAATTCACTTCCTGAAGAACGTCGGATTGCTCGGCGGCCTGCTCATGGTCGTGAGCGAGGGGAAGTAGTCCCTAGCCGACTCCCCAGGCTTCGTCCGCGGCCTCGGCCATCAGCCGTTCCTCGGCCCGCGCCAGCATCGCGATGCCAACGAGCACGGCGACGAGCGAGCAGGACACGAAGAAGATCTGCACGCCGTTCTGCGTAGCCACTTCCTCGTGCAGCAGCACGAGCCCGAAGATCGCGGCCGAGATCGGCGCCATCGCCTCCTGTGCACCGACGGCGGCACTGAGCGCGCCCGTTTGCAACGCGCTCTGGGTGAGCGTGACTCCCCCGATCGCGAAGACGGCGAGCGCGTACGGCTCCCAGTGGTTCACCCACGCGAACACACCGTTCCCGAAGTAGTGCATCAGCGTCTTCGTGAGCACCGCGGCCACACCGAACGAGATGCCGGCCGCGAGGCCGAGTGAGGCACCCCGCCACGAGCCCGTGGTGTTCCGGCCGATCGTCATGCACCCGAGGATCACCGCGCACGCGATCGGGCCCGCAACGAGCCACCGTGCGATCTCGCCGACGGCCGTGCCGCCCGTCGGCGACACCTCGTAGAGGAAGACGGCGAGCCCGGCTGACAGCACGAGCGCAGCGACGATGTCGGAGCGATGCACGGGCTTGTGAGTGAACGCGGCGCCGAGGAAGATCGCCATCAGGATGCCGGACGAGAGGATCGGCTCGACGAACACGACGGCCGCGAGGCCGAGCGCCGCGGCCTGCGTCGCGAAGCCGAAGAAGTCCGAGAGAAGGCCGAGCAACCACCGTGGGCGCCTGATGAGTCGCGTCATCAGTCCGAGCCGCAAGGCGTACTCGTCGGGGACCTGCTCGGCCTCGAGCATCTCGAGCACGTTGCTCAACGAGTAGAGGAAGGCAGTCGCGATCGAAAGGATGGTGGCCGCGAGGACCCTGCCCGACACGCCTGAGAGTATCGAACGTCGAGCGCAACCGTGTCGAGGGTCTTCAGCGGACGATGAGACCGCCGTCGACGACGAGTGACACACCGTTGACGTAGCTCGCCTCGTCGGAGCACAGCCAGGCGACGGTGTGCGCGATCTCTTCGGGCGCGGCGAGCCGGCCCATCGGCAGCCGCCGCGCCATCTTCTCGCCCCGGTCGGGCAACGCATCCAGATACGCCCGCATCGGCATTGTGTCGGTCTGGCCCGGCAACACCGCGTTGACGCGAATCCCGCTGCGCGCGAACTCCTGCGCGGCCTGCTTCGTGAGGCCGAGCACACCGTGCTTGGCCGCGGTGTATTGCGGCTGGCCCGGTGCCGGCACCACACCCGCGGCGGACGCCATGTTGACGATCGCACCGCCGCGTCCCTGCTCGGTCATCTGCCGCAACTCGTGCTGCATGCAGAAGAACACGCCGCTCAGATCCACGTCGATGGTTCGCTGCCACTCGTCTGCCGTGTGCTCGACGAACGGCTTCGCCTCGGGCGCGATACCGGCAATGTTGCACGCCCAGTCGAGGCCGCCGAATCGCTCGACGCAGAACGCCACCATTGCCGCCACCGAGGCGACGTCTGCAACGTCGACACATATGGACGCACCACCGACTTCATCGGCAGTGTTCCGCGCGCCGATCTCGTCCACGTCGGCGACAACGACCTGCGCGCCTCGCGCCGCGAGCACCCGTGCGGTCGCCTGCCCGATGCCACTGGCGCCGCCCGTGACGAGCGCGGTTGTCACGCGAGCAGCCCCTGCGCCCTGAGATACGGACCCGAACGCACGACCATGCCGTTCTGTGTTGCCGGATCGCAGGTGCAGAGCGCGAGGGTCGCATCGGCCATCCGCTCGACGGGTTCGCACCACTCCTCGGGAATTGACATCACGGCAGTTGCACCCTCGGTGGCGACTGCCCGCTCGGGCGCGAGCGCATTCACCGAGATACCGGCATCGCGAAGCTCGGTTGCGAACGACACGGTGAGCCGGTCGAGCGCGGCCTTGCTCGGTGCGTACGTCGAGGAGCGAGCCTGTTGCGGGCTGTCGAGGCGCTCGGCATCGACGATCGCGCTCGTGATGTTCACGATCCAGCCTTGGCCGCGCGCACGCATGCCGGGCACGACTGCTTTCGTCAACAGATACGGCGTGATCACGTTCACTTCGTACGCCACGCGCAAGCGCCGCTCCGAGGTCTCGTCGATCGACAGATAGAAGCAGGCGGCCGCGTTGTTGACCAGGATGTCGACGGGACCCAGGGCCGCTTCGGTACCAGCGACGATCGCCGACCGGTCGCACGCCGGATCGGAGAGCTCGGCGGCGATCGGTTCGGCGACGCCACCGTCGCCGGCGATGGCCGCAACCGTCTCGTGCAGCGACCCGGAGAGATGGCCACCCGAACCGGGCTCGAGCGAACGCGCCACCAATGCGACGCGCGCGCCTTCGGCGGCGAGCCGGCGCGCGATCGCGGCGCCGATGCCCCGCGACGCGCCGGTCACGATTGCGACCCGGTCGTCGAGGATGCGGCCATCACGGCCGGCGCTCACACCGGAACGGGCGGCTTCGCCACCGTCGGGGCTCGCAGTTCCTCCGGGCGCCACGAGTGGACAATAGTTGGGGCATGCAACCTGTGTTCTTGCGACACCCGGCGACAGCACACGTCGTCAACGGGCGCAAGAGCCTCTGGGCACGCTGATGGTGCAGCGGCGATTCCTGGACCGCGTACTTCGCCGCGGTGTGCGGCGCAAGGTGGGGCGCCTCGCGCTCGACCTCGCACCGAGCCTGCCGGAGCGCGACGTCGCCCGCGTCCGAGACGTCGTCGCGGACGTCCTGCGCCTGCACGACACGATGACGCAGACCGCGGAGGCGGCGGCAATCGCCGATGCGTACATCACCTTGTCGGACACTGGCCGCCGAAAGTTCCTGGAACTGCTCGCGTGCGAGTTCTGGACCGATCCCGCCGCGGTCGACGCTGCGATCGCCGAGGTGCGTGTGGCGGCAGACCGGCGCGCGGCGGAGCGACATCTCCGGGACGCGCTCGCTCCGCGGGCCGCGGTGCTGCTCCGTCTCGTCACCGCCGTGGAGGGCGGGGTGAAGTTCCTCGTCGACCTGCGCGCCGACGTCTTGCGACTCGCAAACGGCGACGACGCGCTGCTCGATCTCGACCGCGAGCTCAAGGCGCACATCGCGACACTGTTCGACGTCGGACTTCTCACATTGCGACGCATCACGTGGGATGCGCCCGCTGCGCTGCTCGAGAAGCTCATCGCGTACGAGGCTGTGCACGCGATCAGCTCGTGGGACGATCTGAAGAACCGGCTCGACTCCGACCGCCGCTGCTACGCGTTCTTCCATCCCGCGATGCCGAACGAGCCACTCGTATTCGTGGAGGTTGCCCTCA
>DASQHW010000472.1:0-1939 GCA_035631895.1 Acidimicrobiia bacterium
TTCGCGCTCGGTGCGGAGGGCGTGCAGATGGGGACCCGCATGGTGTCGGCCGCTGAGTCGCCCGTGCACACGAACTACAAACAGCTCATCGTCGAGTCGGCCGAGACCGACACCGTGTTCCTCAACCGTTTCGCGCGCCCCGGCTTCCGCGTGATGCGGACCCCGTACAGCGAGGCGCTCGAACGCGAGGACCAGGTGCCGCTCGGCGAGCTCGGCAAGGTCCTC
Organism: Acidimicrobiia bacterium; assembly: GCA_035631895.1. Taxonomy (GTDB): domain Bacteria; phylum Actinomycetota; class Acidimicrobiia; order IMCC26256; family PALSA-610; genus DASQHW01. The sequence continues at coordinate 226 of DASQHW010000472.1, forward strand.
GACCTCTACTTCGAGGGCAATCTCGAGGGCGCGTTCGCGTTCGGTGGTCAGGTCGCGGGCCGGATCGACGCGGTGCGGCCCGTGAAGGAGATCCTCGAGGAGATGACGGCGGACTGTCGCGCCATCCTCGTCGAGTGGGGCAAGCGCGCCGCCGAGTAGTCCCACCCTCACTCCGGCGTCGTCTTGGTACCGCAGCGGAGCCAAAACGACGCCAAAACCGGCCCAACGGCCTCGGAACGCCGTCCGCTAGATTGCCGCCGCGGCAATCCACGGAGGTCTCCATGCCAGCGTCCGGTTCGATCCTGGGGAACGCGGTCCCGCGCCGGGAAGACCCCGGGATCCTTCGCGGGCTCACCCGTTATTTCGACGACCTCCGGCTACCCGGGATGCTGCACCTCGCGTTCGTGCGTTCGACGATCGCGCACGCGCGGATCACCGAGGTCGACACGAGCGCGACGCGCACGATGCCCGGCGTCGTCGGCGCGTACGCTGCGTCGGACCTCGGGATGTCGCCGGTGCAGGGCTTCGTCATGCTGCCGCCGACCTTCAACCGCGCGCCGGTCGCTTCCGAGGTCGTGCGGTTCGTCGGCGACATCGTTGCCGTCGTGGTCGCCGAAACCCGCGCCCAGGCCGTCGACGGCGCGGAAGCCGTCGTGGTCGAGTACGACCCGCTTCCCACGGTGGTCGACCCCGAGGCCGCGCTCGGTGAGGACGCGCCGATTCTGTTCCCCGACCACGGCTCGAACGTCGCGATCGAGTTCAACTTCGGCGAGGACCCGAACCTTCTCGACGACGCCGACGTGGTCGTGTCTGGACGGTTCGTGAACCAGCGCCTCGCGGCGGTGCCGATGGAGCCGAACGGTGTCGTGGTCGATCCCCGGCCCGCCGACGGCTTCGAGCTCACCGTCTACGCGCCGACCCAGGGTCCGCACGGGCTGCGCGACCCGATCGCCGCCAACCTCCAGATGGACCCCGATCGGCTGCGCCTCGTGGCTCCCGCGGTCGGCGGCGGGTTCGGGGCGAAGATGGGTCTCTACATCGAGTACGTGATCGCGGCCGTCATCGCGCGCAAGCTGGGTCGGCCGGTGAAATGGGCCGAGACCCGCTCGGAGAACATGCTCGCCATGACGCACGGTCGGGCCCAGGTGCAGTACATCGACCTCGGCCTGAAGCGCGACGGCACCTTCACCGCCGTCAAGGGGCGCATCGTGTGCGACGCGGGCGCGTACCCGGGCGTCGGCGCGTTCCTCCCGTTCCTCACTCGGATGATGGGCCAGGGCGTGTACCGCATCCCGAAGGTCGAGGTGAATTCGATCAGCGCGGCCACGAACACCACGCCGACGGGCGCGTACCGCGGCGCGGGCCGTCCCGAGGCCACGGCGTTTCTCGAGCGCATCATCGACATGGCTGCCGACGAGCTCGACATCGACCCGGTCGAGATCCGGAAGCGCAACTTCCTCCAGCCCGAAGAGTTCCCGCTCTCGACGGTGACGGGTGCGAACTACGACGTCGGCGAGTACGCGAAGGCACTGGACGAGGCGGTGCGCGTCGCGGGGTACGACGAGCTGCGCGCGGAGCAACGGGCACGCCGCAAGCGCGGCGACGTGAAGCAGCTCGGCATCGGCGTCTCGGTGTACGTCGAGGTCACCGCGGGCGGCCAGTTCCAGGAGTTCGGGTCGGTCGAGGTGAACACCGACGGAACCGTCACTGCCAC
>DASQHW010000473.1:0-1825 GCA_035631895.1 Acidimicrobiia bacterium
TTGATCGCCCGCAAGGACGAGCTCTTCGCCGGCCGCCGTAGCAAGGTGCCGCCGATGGGGTTCGGCGAGTAGATGGACGACCAGCCGCCGGACGCCCCGGCCGGGCCGAAGCTCGTCGACCAGTTGCGGTTCATGGCGCGCCGCTTCCCCGACGAGCCCGCGTACCGCGACCTCGACGCGGGAACCACGCTGACGTTCCGGGAGTGGGACCAGCGGTCGAACCAGCTCGCCCGGTGGCTCATCGACCGCGGCGTCGAGAAACAGGATCGCGTCGCGCTCTATATGGACAGCGACCACTGCCTGCAATGGATTACGACGTATGCAGCGGTGCACAAGGCGGGCGCGGTGATGGTGCCGGTGAACACACGGTTGTCGGTGGACGAGGTGCGCACCATCCTCGGACACGCCGAGCCGCGGGTCATTCTCACGAACGACCGTCTGCACGAGTCCGCCCGGTCCGTCGAGATGTCGCTCGGCCTCGCGGCGTCGATGACCACGAGTGAGTGGGCGGCGATCGACGCCTACGACACAAGCGATGTGCAGGTACCTGTCGACGCCGACGACATGGCCGACATCATGTACACGTCGGGCACGACCGGGTTGCCGAAGGGCGTGCTGGTCCGCCATCGCAACGTGGCGATGATCCCGAACGGTGTGCCGCAGTGGGCCGGCCTGGGGTGGCTGCACGGTGCGCCGCTCTTCACGTTCGCCGGCATGAGCTTCATCTACAACCCGATGAAGCTCGGGCTCACCGGTCTCTACATGCCGAAGTTCGATGTCGACCACTGGTTCGACGTCGTCGAGCGCGAACGCCCGATGATGATCTTCCTCGTGCCCGCCATGGCCGAGCTGATCACTGCCAGCGCCCGCTTCGCGTCGGCCGATCTGTCCGGACCGCTCTCGGTGTCGATCGGCAGCGCGCCCCTCGCGCCGGCGACGCTGAAGAAGCTGCAGGACGCGATGCCTCAGGCATCGGTGATCAACTCGTACGGCCTCACGGAGGCGGGGCCCGCGTACATCACGATGCCCGGAGACGAGGCCGAGAGGCGCGTCGGGTCGGTTGGCAAACCGATGCATCCGATGGAGATTCGGATCGTCGATCCCGATACCGAGCAAGAACGCGAGCCACATGAAGTCGGTGAGCTGCACGTCCGTCTGCCGGGCAAGCGCCGCGAGTACTACAAGGACGATGCCGCGAGCGCGGCGACGTGGACCGACGACGGTTGGTTGCGAACAGGCGATCTCGCCTACGTCGACGAGGACGGCTTCGTGTACATCTCGGGGCGCATCAAGGACATGATCATCCGGGGCGGCAACAACATCTACGCGACGGACGTCGAAGCGGTGATCCTGGAGCATGCCGGCGTGCGCGAAGCGGCGGTCGTCGGCATTCCGCACGACGTCCTGGGCGAGGATGTCGGCGCCTTCGTCGTGTGCAAGCCGGGAGCAACGGTCGACGAGGAAGGGCTGCTCGCGTTCTGTGCCGAGCACCTCGCCGACTACAAACGGCCCCGCAGGCTGTGGTTCGTCGAGGAGCTCCCGCGCAACGCGACCGGCAAAGTGATGAAGCACAAGCTTCGAGAGCAGGTTTCGGGAACATAGGTCCGGACGTCGTGTGAGTATTTGTACTCAGACAGACGAACGACTCGTGCTTCTCGGGGGTCGCATGCCGCCAAGACCCGCACGTCACAGACCGGCTGTGCGCTTTCGCGTCTTATTCGGTGTTCGCGTTGCGGCGAACCGAAGCGAGCGCCGGGAAATAGCTGGAGCAGGCAAGAGGTTTGCCTGTGCGACGGCTCGGTAGGACCGTATATCGGCGTTGTCG
>DASQHW010000474.1:0-2468 GCA_035631895.1 Acidimicrobiia bacterium
CGACGGCCACGGTCCCGGTGACCATCACCAACGTCGGCACGCTCGTCTGGCAGCCCGGCGTCGTGAACGCCTCGTACCACCTCTACGGTGCGGACGGCTCCGTCGTCGTCTGGGACGGCGTGCGCACGAAGCTCGCGGCGCCGATCGACCGCGGTCAGTCCGCGCCCGTCGGCCTCCAGGTCGCGCTCCCCGCGACGCCCGGCTCATACACGCTCCAGGTCGACCTCGTGCAGGAGGGCGTGACCTGGTTCAGCGGCCAGAACATCGCGCCCGCTAGGATCGCGCTCCAGGTCCAGTGACTCGCCTCGTCTCCGTCCTGGCGCTCGCGGGGATCCTCGTCGCGCTGACGCTTATGAGCACGCCGGGGGCGATCGGCGCGCCCATCCAGTTCTCGCTCTTCGCCGAGCTGCAGCGTCCGCGCGCTTTCGCGAGCGCGATCGCGCTGCCGACCGGAGAGATCCTCGTCGTCGGTGGTCTCGACCGGAACGACGCCGCGGTCACGAACCCGAAGACCGAGCTCATCGACCCGTACGCGCAGGCCATCGCCGTGCTTCCGCAGACGATCCTCGCGCGGCTCCATCAGACCGCGACGCTCGCGGGTCGCGGTGACACCGTCGTCGTCGCGGGCGGCGTGGTGTGGGCGGGCACGTACTGGTCGCCGGTCGATCGGGTGGACGTGTACGACGTCGCGCACCGCACCTGGCGCGCCGGCGCGCCGCTCACGTTCGCGCGCTCCGACAGCGCGGCCGTCACGCTGCGCGACGGACGCGTCGCGGTGTTCGGTGGGAACTTCGATACGCGCCTGCTCAGCAGCGTCGAGATCTACGACACCGCGCGCGACGCGTGGACGACGGCCGCGCCGATGCCGCGTGCACGCACGCAGCACACCGCGGTGGTGCTGAGGGACGGCCGGGTCATGGTCCTCGGCGGCATCGACGCCGACGGCGGCCCCACCGACTCGACATTCATCTACGACCCGACGTCCGACAGCTGGGACTACGGTCCGCGGACGATCGAGTCGCGCTTCCAGCAGGCCACCGTCGCGCTGCGCGGCGGCGACTTCCTGCTCATCGGCGGCGACGGCCAGGCCGCCGGCACCTCGGAGCGCTACGTCGCGAGCGAGGGACGCTTCATGCCGAGCGGGCAGCTCACGGTCGGACGCCTCGACGCGCAGGCCGCGGCGCTGCCCGATGGCCGCGTCGTCGTGACGGGCGGCCTGCCGCTGCACATGACGACCTACCGCCCGCTCGACTCGGTCGAGGTCTGGGATCCCGCCACCGGTCTCTGGACGGAAGTGGCGCCATTAAAGGAGGCACGAGCCTGGGGCACGCTCCTGCGCGTCGACCGCGCGCTCTATCTGCTCAGCGGCACCGGGACGGACGAGACCTCACTCGGCACGGTCGAGAAGCTGTCGCTCGACTGACGTGTGCGATCCCGCGACATCTGTCGTGTTCCCCAGCGTCGGCCCGTACACTCTTGCTCACGGCGCGTTAGCGATGCGTGACCACGTCACAGCGAATCCCCTGAGGAGGACCCCTTGAGGAAACTCACCACCACGACCCTCGCGCTGCTCACGCTGCTCATCGGCCTGGTCGCGAGCTCGACGCCGGCCTTCGCGGCCCCGCTCGTCATCTCGGGCCACGTGACCGACAAGAACACCGGCGCGCCGCTGCGCGATGTCTGCGTGACGCTGGGTCCACCGATCCGCTGCTTCGGTGGGTTCGGAAGCAACCCCGGCCTGCACACCGACGTCAACGGCTTCTACATGATCGACCTCGACGCGCTCGCGGCGTCGCCGGGCGGCACCTGGGACATGTACTTCGTGTGCGACGCGCAGTGCAAGGGCACGTATCCCAACGGCTACGACATCACGTACTCGGGCAAGTTCGTGGTGAACGGCCCGACGACCATCGACATCCAGATGCCGCCGACGGCGGTCGCCCCGCCGCCGACCCTCTGCGTCGCGGCGCGCACCGATGCGCCGACGCAGACCGTCTACCTGCCGAACATCACGCGCAACCTCGGAGGCGCGGGCGGCTGGTACACGCCGTTCATCGTCCAGAACACCGGCGCCGCCAGCACCGCGCTCGAGGTGTCCTTCTAGAAGTTCACCGACGGCTCGTGCGTCTCACGGCTCAACGTGAGCACGCTCGCGCCCGGCACCTCCTACGCGAACGACCCGCGCGACAACGGCAAGAACCCGGGGCTCCCCGACGACGCGCAGTTCAGCGTGGTCGTCCGCAGCTTCGGTTCGACGATCGTCGGGGTCGTGAACGAGCAACAGGGCTCGGGCAACCTCTCCGAGGCGATGTCGTACGACGGCTTCAGCACCGGCACGACCACCGTTTCCCTGCCGAACGTCACGCGTCGCTTCTTCGGCTTCGACACCCCGTTCATCATCCAGAACCTCGGCACCTCCACGACGACCGCGACCGCGACGTTCCGTCCGTTCGACGGCAGCAGCGGCC
>DASQHW010000475.1:0-3368 GCA_035631895.1 Acidimicrobiia bacterium
TTCTCGGATCACCATGTCTGATCGGTACCCCTCTGTCACTCACCAGCGATAGTGAGCGAAAGCCTTGTTCGATTCGGCCATCTTCTGGACATCTTCCCGACGCTTGATGGCCGCTCCGATGCCGTTGCTCGCGTCGAGCAGCTCGCCTGCCAGCCGCTCCGCCATCGTCTTCTCCCGGCGCTGGCGTGAGTAGCCCACGATCCACCGGATCGCGAGCGTCGTCGCTCGCCGGGGCCGTACCTCGACGGGCACCTGGTAGGTCGCACCCCCGACGCGGCGGCTCTTGACCTCGAGCGGCGGGCGCACGTTCTCGACCGCCCGCTTCAAGACACTGACGGGGTCGCCCTGCGTCTTGCGGCCGATCTCGTCGAGCGCTCTATACACAATGTGTTCGGAGGTCGATCTCTTCCCGCGAAGCAGCACTTTGTTCACGAGCTGCGTCACCACCACCGACCGGTAGATCGGGTCGGGCATGAGCTCACGACGGGAGGCGGGTCCTTTGCGGGGCATCTGCTAACCGTTCTTCTTCGCGCCGTACCGGCTGCGAGCCTGCTTGCGGTTCGCGACGCCCGATGCGTCGAGAGCACCGCGGATGATCTTGTAACGGACGCCCGGGAGATCCTTCACCCGGCCGCCGCGCACCAACACGATCGAGTGCTCCTGCAGGTTGTGGCCGATCCCCGGGATGTAGGCCGTGACCTCGATTCCGGACGTGAGGCGCACCCGGGCCACCTTGCGCAAGGCCGAGTTCGGCTTCTTGGGCGTCGTGGTGAAGACGCGCGTGCACACGCCCCGGCGCTGTGGGCTGCCCTTCAGGGCCGGCGTCTTCGTCTTCTCGGCCTTCGACTCCCGTCCCTTGCGGACGAGCTGTGCGATCGTGGGCACGCTTTCCCTTTTTCTCTTCCAACACTGGGGACGTGGCTGCGCGTAGTGCCCGCAGGCCAACGTGTGAGGCTATCAGGCACAGAAGATGCGAGGTCGGGGACGTACCGCGTGACGTTGGAACCCGGAGCAAGGCACGTCACCGACTCGCATCAACAACGTGAAACTGTCATTCCCCTGCCGCGAACTCCCCCGGAGCCTCGGGCTCCGCCGCACCCTCGGCCGGTTCGTCGGCGGGCAGCTCGGTCTCGTGCCGAGCGCCACCGAATTCCGCTCCACCGGAAGGCGAGAACTCAGCCTCCGGCGAACCGTCGACGGCACCGCCGCCGGCGAGGATGCCGAGGTCGGAATCCGCCTGACGCGACGAGCTCGCTTCACGCAGCCAGGTCGCGAGATCCATCTCCTCTTCGACGTCGGACGTGTAGAACGGCAACGGCTCGTACTCGGGGGCCTCGGTCTTGATGTCGCGATACAGCGGCATGCCGGTTCCGGCAGGGATCAGCTTGCCGATGATCACATTCTCCTTGAGCCCCTCGAGCCCGTCGGAACGGCCCTCGATCGCAGCCTCGGTGAGCACGCGCGTCGTCTCCTGGAACGACGCCGCCGACAACCACGAATCCGTCGCGAGCGACGCCTTCGTGATGCCCATCAGCTCGGGCCGGCCCTCGGCAGGGCGCAGGCCCTCCTCGACGAGGCGGCGGTTCTCCTCGGCGTAACGCCGGGCGTCGACCTTCTCGCCGGGCAGGAACTGGCTGTCGCCCGGCTCCGACACCGTGACGCGCCGCAGCATCTGCCGCACGATCACCTCGATGTGCTTGTCGTGGATCGACACGCCCTGGTCCCGGTACACGCGTTGCACCTCGTCGACGAGGTACTGCTGGGTCTCGCGAACGCCTTTGATCTCCAGCAGCTTCTTCGGGTCCAGCGGGCTCTTCTCGTCGCCCACCAACCGGTCGCCGGCCTGGACGTCCTGGCCGTCACGCACCGAGACGTGCGCACGACGCGACACCGCATACTCGAACTCGGTGCCGTCGTCGGCGACGATCGTGATGACGCGCTCACCCTTCTCGTTCTCGCCCAGGCGTACGACACCCGAGACGTCGGCGAGCAGAGATGCACTCTTCGGCGTCCGTGCCTCGAACAGCTCGACGACACGGGGCAGACCGTGCGTGATGTCCTCACCGGCAACGCCGCCGGTGTGGAACGTACGCATCGTCAGCTGCGTACCGGGCTCACCGATCGACTGCGCGGCGACGATGCCGATGGCCTCGCCGAGATCGCCGATCTTGCCGGTCGCCAGCATGCGGCCGTAGCACGTCGAGCACACACCGGACACCGTCTCGCACGTGAGCACCGAGCGCACCCGCACGCGCGTGATGCCCTCGTCGTCCGCGATCCGGCGCAGATCGTCGTCGTCCACCTCCAGGTTGCGCGGGATGACCGTGCCGTCGCTGAGCGTGATGTCCTCGGCGAGGCACCGCCCGAGCACCGACGTCTCCAGCACGCGGTACGAGTCGGGGTCGCCGTGCACGTTCTCGATCCAGATGCCACGGACCGACTCGCAGTCGGGCTCGCGCACGATGAGCTCCTGCGCGACGTCGACGAGCCGGCGTGTCAGGTAGCCGGAGTCGGCGGTCCGCAATGCGGTGTCGGCCAGCCCCTTGCGCGCGCCGTGCGTCGAGATGAAGTACTCGAGCACCGACAGGCCCTCACGGAAGTTGCTCTTGATCGGACGCGGGATGATCTCGCCGCGCGGGTTGGCGACCAAGCCACGCATGCCGGCGATCTGCCGGACCTGCATGACGTTTCCACGGGCCCCGGAACCGACCATCATGTCGATGGGGTTGAACGGCGTCGACTGCATGAGATCCTGCATGGCCTTCGTGACCTGGTTGGTCGCGTCGGTCCAGATCTCGATCTCCTGCTGGCGCCGCTCGTCGTCGGTGATGATGCCGCGCTCGTACTGGCTCTCGACCTTGGCGGCCTCGCCCTCGAACTTCTCGAGGAGCCCGGCCTTGGCCGGTGGGGTCGTGACGTCGGCGATGGAGATGGTCAGTCCGGCGCGGGTCGACCACTCGTAGCCGAGGTTCTTCAACCGGTCGAGGCTGTCGCCCACGACCGCCTTGTCGAACTGCACCACGAGCTCGCCCACGACCTCGGTGATGTCGCGCTTCTTCATCGTGCGGTTGACGTAAGCGAACTCCTCGGGCAACGCGCTGTTGAGCAACAGGCGGCCGAGCGACGTCTCGACGAGCACCTGGGTGCTGCCGTTCGTGCCGTACTCGCGCAACACCTCGCTCTGCGGCGTGCCGTCGTCGAGCGGGCGCGGGTACTGGTCCGCCGGGAATTTGGCGGCGGGCATGCGCACCTTGATCTTGGCGTGCAGCGAGAGCGTCTCGCCTTCGCCGCTGTAGCGCTCCTCGTACGCCGCGCGCGCCTCCTCCATGTTGGCGAACTGGCGTCCTTCACCCGTGAGACCGTCGAGC
>DASQHW010000476.1:0-5546 GCA_035631895.1 Acidimicrobiia bacterium
GCCCAGGGCGCCGACACCGCCGACGTAGGGCGTGAACAGCACCACGATGTTCGTCGTCCAGAGTTGCACGCCGGACGCGGCGATCTCGCCGGTGCCGAAGATGGCACGATTCCAGATGCGGCTCGAGCGGTCCCACGTCCAGGTGACCGCGTAGCCGTGGTCGAAGCCGACGGTCATGGATGCGACCGGACCGCCCGCCGGACGTCGTGCCGGTGGCCGGTACGTGAACAGCGCCGGTGGTGCCGGGTCGGTGCAGCGGCTGTACATCTGATCGACGTGCGCGTACAGGTTGTGGGGCGCCGCGCGGCCGAGATCCCGGAACATCATCGGGCCCGCGCGCGTCTCGTCCAGCTGGGTGACCGGTGCGGTGTTGATGGAATCGATCGCGTACGGGGCACCACCCGAGTAGGCGAAGACCCCCCGCAGCGGCGACACGATGAGCTGATCGGTGAGCCGCACCGACCGGACGGGCCCGACCCGGTCCGGGGCATGGGAGTTGAAGATCGCCGCGAGCCGGGTGATGCCATATTCGACGACTTCTTCGTAGACCACATCGGCCTGTTCGATCCCATAGTGCGGCTGTGCCACCTGCGTGTTGTCGATCTTCACCGTGACCGCGCATCGATGCTCCGCGACACCGAACGGATCCGCCAGTCCCGTCAGTGGCGCGAGCAACGGCCTGGGCTTCGGTTTCGGCTTCGGTCGTCGAGCCGTCGTCGTCGTGACCGAGCGCGGCGGCGCGCTCCTCACCGCATGCTTGGAGCCACCGCTGCACGACGCCACACACAGTCCGACGGCGAGGAACCAACAGATCCCCCTGCGCATCAGGAGAGCCTGACAGAGATGCGGCGGACGCACACGCATCCCGACATGTCGCGTTGCGCCGTGACATCGACGCGTCTGCCTTCCGCAAAGAGTCCGTAAACGCGCCCTGCACGGACCGAGCACTAGCTTGACGCATCGATGAACCGTCGGGCGGTGACGATCACTCGCCGTGTGTCGCTGGGAGACGTGCGGCCGGACGCGACGATGCGGCTCGACGCGATCGCCCGCCTCCTCCAGGACGTCGCCGATGCCGACGCGGCAGACGCCCAGGTGGAGGGCATGGGCATCTGGATCCTGCGGCGACTCGACCTCACGATCGCGCGCACGCCGCGCTTTCGCGCCGATCTCACCGCGCGTACGTGGTGCAGCGGTTTCGGGGCCCGATGGGCTGAGCGGCGGACGGACATCTACGCCGGCGATTTGTGCTGCATCGAGGCAACAGGACTGTGGGTGCACGTCGACGCCGAGCGTGGTGTTCCCGCACCGCTGCCCCCGGGTTTCCACGCGGTCTGGGGACGGCATGCAGGCAACCGCCGTGTGTCGGCGCGCTTGCTGCACGGCCCGCCGGCGGCGAACGCCGTGTCCGGTGAGTGGCCGCTACGTGCGACGGATCTCGACGTCGTCGGTCACGTGAACAACGCCGCGTACTGGGCACCGGTCGAACAAGAGCTGGCGCGCCGCGGCCGGCCGCGAGTGCGCCGCGCCGAGATCGAGTTCCGGGCCGGTCTGGACGACGGGGACGACATCAGGCTCGCGGTCGCAGACACTCCCGACGGCTTTGCCTGCTGGCTGTGCGTCGGCGGCGACGTGCGCGCGTCAATGCTCGTAGCATCGACGCCATGAAGCTTGGACTGATGCTCGGATATTGGGGCGCACAGCCACCGCGCGACGTGCCCGAAGCGCTCGCAGAGGCCGAACGGCTCGAGTTCGATTCCGTCTGGACCGCGGAGGCGTACGGCTCGGACGCGCTCACACCGCTCGCGTGGTGGGGAGCGGCAACATCACGCATCAAGCTCGGTACGGCGATCTGTCAGCTGTCCGCACGCACACCGACCGCGATGGCGATGGCGGCGCTCACGCTCGATCACTTGTCGGGGGGCCGGTTCGTGCTCGGGCTCGGCGCATCGGGCCCGCAGGTCGCCGAGGGCTGGTACGGCGACGACTACCGCAAGCCGCTCGCGCGCACACGCGAGTACGTCGAGATCGTTCGCCGCGTACTGGCGCGGGAGGCACCCGTCGAGTTCCACGGCGAGCGGTACGAACTGCCGCGTCCGGGCGGCAGCGGCTTCGGGAAGCCGCTCAAGTCGATCACGCATCCGCTGCGGGCGGATCTCCCGATCTTCCTCGCCGCCGAAGGCCCCAAGAACGTCGCGCTCGCCGCGGAGATCGGCGACGGCTGGCTCCCCATGTTCTACGCCCCCCGCAGCGACGGCTTCTATCGCGACGCGTTGACCGAGGGTTTCGGGCGCGCCGGTGCGCGCCGGACGCCCGACACGTTCGAGGTCGCGTGCCTCGTCCCAGTGATCATGGCCGACGACGTCGAGGCCGCCGCCGACATGTACCGGCCCGTGCTCGCGCTCTACATCGGTGGTATGGGTGCACGAGAGGTCAACTTCCACAACAACGTCTTCGCGCGCATGGGTTACGAGGGCGAAGCGAAGGTGATTCAAGACCTGTATCTCGACGGCAAGAAGAATGACGCTGCCGCCGCGGTGCCGACGCAACTGGTCGAGGATGTCGCGCTCGTCGGTCCCCGGGAGAAGATCCGCGACGATCTCGCGATGTGGCGCGAATCGGCTGTGACGACGATGATCGTGTCCGGGGCGACCGCTCAGCTGCGCGATATCGCGGAGCTCGTGCGTGGTTGAACCGGCGTCGACGGACTTGGAGCTGACAACCGAGGAGGCACGCGTCCTCGGCTGTCTCATGGAGAAGTCGGCGACGACGCCCGACAATTACCCCCTCTCGCTGAACGGGCTGATGACCGCGTGCAACCAGACGACGAACCGCGATCCCGTCGTCGCGTATGACGAAGCAACGGTCGAGCGAGCACTCGACTCGTTGCGCGCGAAGGGGCTTGCGCGCCGCGTGATGGCGACCGGCCAGCGGGTCGTGAAGCACCGGCATGTCGTGGAGGAAGTGCTGCAGCTCCATGTCCCGGAGTTCGCAATCCTCGGCGTGTTGCTCCTTCGCGGGCCGCAGACCCCCGGGGAGCTGAAGCAGCGAACGGAGCGCTGGCACACGTTCCGTTCTCTCGAAGACCTCGAGGCGACGCTGCAACGCCTTGCCGACCGCGGGTTCGCGCGCCACCTCGAGCGACGCCCGGGGCAGAAGGAGGCGCGGTGGCTCACGCTGCTCGTCTCCGTCGACGAGGCGGTCACGCCGGCGGCTCCCGTCGAACGCCAAGTGGCCGAGACGCACGACGCGGTGCCCGCAGCCGTCACGGAGCAGGCGCCCCCGGAGGAGCGGTCGCTGTCGATCCGCAACCCGGCAACGGGAGCGAAGCTGCGCGACGTCGCGGTGACCGAGGAGCGGGAGATCGGCCAGAAGGTCGAGCGCGCTCGCCGTGCGCAGCGCGCATGGTCCTCACGGCCCTACGAGCACCGCGCAGAGCTGCTGCAGCGGTTCGCCGCGTTGCTCGAGGGCGAGGCCGAGGAGTGCGCACGTCTGACGACGAGTGAGGTCGGCAAGCCGATCCGTCAGTCGCGCAACGAGATCCGCGCGGTGCACGAGCGGATCATGTGGAACACCATGCATGTCGGCCAAGTGCTTGCGCCGCGTCTCGTGACCGCGGCCGAAGACAATGGCGCTGTCGTCGAGCGCATCTCCTACGAGCCCGTCGGCGTCGTCGCACACATCAGCGCGTGGAACTATCCGTACTTCGTGGCGTTGAACTCGATGGTTCCCGCCCTCCTCGCCGGCAACGCCGTGCTGTACAAACCGTCGGAGCACGCGACCCTCACCGGTCTCCGGCTGGTCGACCTCTTTCATCGGGCGGGTGTGCCCGTGGATGTCGTGCAAGCGGTGGTCGGCAGCGGCGCCGCGGGCTCCGCGCTCGTCCACGCCGACGTCGACATGGTGTGCTTCACGGGATCGTACGCAACCGGCCGCAAGGTGGCCGCCGCGGCGGCGGACCGGCTGCTGCGTGTCCAGCTCGAGCTCGGCGGCAAGGACGCCGCGTACGTGTGCGATGACGTCGATGCCGAGAGCGCCGCGTTCGCGATCGCCGAGGGCGCGTGTTACAACGGCGGCCAGTCCTGCTGTGCGGTCGAGCGCGTCTACGTGCACGACGCGATCTACGACGGGTTCGTCGACGCGCTCGTGGAGGTGGTGGCGGCGTATCGAGTCGGCGATCCCGACGACGACGCCACCGACGTCGGGCCACTCGCACGGGCGGCGCAGCTCGACATCCTCGACGCCCAGGTCGGCGACGCGATCGCCAAAGGCGCGACCGTGCGCTGCGGCGGCGAAAGGATCGCACGGGAAGGCAACTGGTACGCGCCGACCGTGCTGGTCGATGTCGACGACCGTACGGCGATCATGCGCGAGGAGAGCTTCGGTCCGGTGGTGCCGGTCGCGCGGGTGCGGAACGACGACGACGCAGTGGCCCGGATGGACGACACGGAGTTCGGCCTGGGGGCAGCGGTGTTCACGGACGACCGCTCACGCGCGGAGCGGATCCTCGCTCGGCTCGATGTCGGCAACGCCTACTGGAACACGTCGGACCGGTCGAGTGTGCGCTTGCCGTGGGCCGGCCGCCGGCATTCGGGCAGTGGCGTGTCGATGTCGGAAGACGGCATCAAGACGTTCGTCCGCCAAAAGGCGTGGCACGAGAACGCAACGCTCTAGGAGCAACTACTTCTCGGGAACCGTGGAGGTCGTGGTGCCGATGTCGGTGATCGGCGTCTCTCCCGGCAGGACGCTCACCGGCGTGTCGTCGGGCTGGATCGAGGGCGGCGCGACGTTGCCGGAGGGCGGGGTTTCCGGGAGTGGATACCAGCCGCCCGGCGGCGGGTCCGGCACGCCGGCGGGTGCCGGTGGCGGGACCACGTGAGCGGTCTGTGACGTGCCGGAGTCCGATGCGGGATGCGTGGTCGTTGTCGTCGCGGACGTCGTAGGAGGGGTCGCCGTCGTGGTCGGGGTGCGCGGTGCCACCGTCGTGGCCGGTGCCGCGGTGACGCCGTCAGCGTGCGCGGCCGGCACCTCCGAGGGCGTGACCGCGGGGCGCGCAGGGTGATCGCTTGCTGCGTGCGCGGCCTGTACGCCGGCGATCGCGACGACGCTCGCGGCCAGTCCGGCGACCGGAAGCACGACCTTGCGGCGCAAGAGCTCGCGATGAAGGGTTCGCGCCTCGACGCAGGAGCATCCCAGCACGTCCATGATCCGGTGCTCGATCGCTTCCGGGTCTGCGTCGAGCGCCGACGCGAGTGCGGCAACGTCAACAGCACGAAGCGCCAAGGGCTCACCTGGCTTGGCATGCCGCAGCCGTTGCACGAGGTGCACGAAGTTGACCAGGGTCTCGTCCTCGCCGCCGCTTGCGATCAGTGCATTGACCTCCAACGGCTCCCGCCGTGGGACGTGCGCGTCGAGATCGTCGCCGTAGCATTCGGCGAGGCGTGCGCACACTGCCGGGGGAAGCGTGCGTGTGCCTCGTTCGTATGCGCGGAGCTTCTGTGCAGTCGTGCCCGCACGCGCGGCCGCCTGCTTGCGCGTCAATCCCG
>DASQHW010000477.1:0-2598 GCA_035631895.1 Acidimicrobiia bacterium
CCGGCGCCCGAGCGCTAGGGACAGGCGCCCGACGTGCGGCCTGGGGACGACGAATGCGGCGGCCGGGCCAGCCAGGCGTGCAGCTGGTCGTAAACGGCTGGGTGTGTGAGAAGGTCGAAGTGGTGCAATCCGCCGATGTGGCGGCCGCGCTCGACCTCGAACGGGATGTGTCGCCGACGCCCGCGGCCCGAGGCGCTCGGGAATTGCACCAGCAAGTCGCCGAGTGCGTAGGCCGCCGGGTGCCGGCGGTCGCGGGTGAGGGTCACACCGATGAAGTAGTACGTCGCGTGCTCGAGGAACGGGACGTCGGTGCACCGGTCACGCAGGAGCTCGTCGGGATCGTGATCGCGCCAGTCCTCTTCGATGCATGATCCGAAGCGGAGGTCCTTTACGCCCGCGCTGCGGGCGTTCACGAGCGCGGCGAACGGCCGGGTTTCGGCGACGCGCCCGAGGGCCCAGCCGGCGACGTTCACGGCCCGCTCGACGTGCGAGCCGAGGTGCGGGGTGCCGAGGCATACGACGTGGCGCACCGCCGCGGTCCAGTGGTTCCCCATCTGCTCCCCGTAGTGACACGCGCTCCGAAGCACGAGCCCGCCCATCGAGTGCCCGATCAGCGCGATCTCCTCGACCGGCACCGGCCACGCCTCGACGAGGTCCTCGAGCAGGCCCGCGAGCTGCCGGCCGTTGTCAGAGACCCGCAACCCGGTGTTGTACCGCAGGTGGACCGGCGAGTAGCCGAGGTCCCGGCGCATCCGGCTTCCGAAGTTCACACGTCCTGCAGCGGCACTCGGCAACCACCATTCGTCGGTCTCGCACAGCCCGTGCACGAACATCGCGAGGCGAGGGGTCGCGTTCGGGAACGCCGTCGCGATCCCGTCGTGATCGACGCGCACGTCATGGTCGCGAACACGCACCCGCATGTCGAGCGCCAGCTCCGGATGCCGCCTTGTCAGCGTGTCGCCCCACAGACCGTTCACCGCGCCGAGCAACAGACGGCCGGCCCGAGCATCGGACAGGGAACGGGCATCGGCAGGTATGTAGCGCGCGACGACTGCCGACGTGGCGCGCGGGGTAGCCACGTGTGCGACCCGCGCCGTCCGATACACGATCTTCGCGATTCCGTCGTGAATCACCTCGACCGGCCGGGCCACCGGGCCCACGGCGCCGAACGACCTCCGGGCAATCGCGAGATGGACACCCTCGACGATGCCCACGGTGTCAGCGAGTACATCGCCGGCGAGCCGCCCGAGGCTTCGGACCTCGTTGGGAAACACCATGCCGCCCCCCTCGGACCGGGAACTGGATCACGTCTCCCCAGCGTGACCGGGCGCGATCGCGTGTGCAACAGGTCGCCGGCACCGGGACGCATGCACGCTTCGCGACGGGGTGACGCCGTCACATTGAGCAGTTGTGCCATTCGGCCCTTGGACGTCGGTTGCGAATGGAGGACGGTCGTCGTGGTCACGGCTTTGGAGGGTGCGATGTTTGCTGACCGAGTCGATGCCGGCCGCCGCCTCGCGAGCCGGTTGCAGAGCCTTCCGAGAGAGGGTCTTGTGGCGCTGGGGCTTCCCCGCGGTGGCGTTCCGGTTGCGTTCGAGGTCGCGCGTGCGCTCGGGGTGCCGCTCGACATCATCGTGGTGCGCAAGCTCGGGGTTCCCTTCCAGCCCGAGCTCGCGATGGGCGCGATCGGCGAAGGCGGCGTCCGCATCCTGAACGATCAAGTCGTGAAGCTGACGGGCGTGACCTCCGCAGAGATCGACGAGGCTCAGGCGCGCGAGGAGACTGAGCTCGCGCGCCGGGCCGCAAGGTTTCGCGCCACGCATCAAAGTGTGCCACTGACAGGCCGCACGGCGCTCATCATCGACGATGGGATCGCGACAGGCTCCACCGTACGGGCCGCGTGCAAGGTTGCGCGCGCGCAAGGCGCGGCGCGTGTCTTGGTCGCGACACCCGTTGCGCCTCCTCACACTGTCGCGTCGCTGCAGGACGACGCGGATGAGGTGATCGCGCTGTACACGCCTGAGGAGTTCTTCGCGATCGGTCAGTTCTACGACGACTTCTCGCAGACGTCCGACGACGAGGTCGTACGGCTTCTCGCCGCGCCGCGGGAACCCGTCGTGGCATCCGCCAACTCGGTTCCAAACCCCGGCGACCCACCGGGGCGGGACGAGGAGGTCGAGGTACACGCCGGCGCCGCGACCGTCAGTGGACACCTGACGGTTCCCGAAGGTACCCACGCGATTGTGGTGTTCGCCCACGGCAGTGGCAGCAGCCGGCACAGCCCGCGCAATCGGTTTGTGGCCTCAGTGCTCAACCGCACCGGGCTCGGGACGCTGCTGTTCGACCTCCTCACGCCGGCCGAAGAGCACTACCGGGAGAACGTCTTCGATATCCCATTGCTCGCGCGGCGCCTCGTCGACGTCACTGCGTGGTTGCGCACACAGCCCGAGGGACGCGACGCGGCGATCGGCTACTTCGGCGCCAGCACGGGAGCGGGTGCTGCCCTGTGGGCGGCCGCCGAGCCGGACGCCGATGTGCGCGCCGTCGTGTCGCGCGGTGGCCGTCCCGATCTCGCCGCGCGACGGCTGGGCGACGTTC
>DASQHW010000478.1:0-2092 GCA_035631895.1 Acidimicrobiia bacterium
GCCGAACTCCCGATCTCGTGCGTCGAAGGCTGGAGCACGTCGCAACGCTGGACCGGTGTGCGCGTCCGCGACCTTCTCGCGATGGTGGACGCGCCGGAGAGCGCGACCGCCCGTGTCGAGTCGTTCCAGCCGTACGGCAGCTACCGCGTCTCCGACCTCGACCACCCGCAAGCCCACGACCCGGACACGCTCCTCGCGCTGGAGGTCAACGGCGAACCGCTCGCCGTCGACCACGGGTACCCGCTCCGGTTGATCGGGCCGGATCGACCGGGTGTGCTGCAGACGAAGTGGGTCGGCAAGCTGGAGGTGCGGTGAACCGCCCTTCGCGCGCCGGCCTCGCGCTCGGGCTCGCGGCGGGCGTCCCCGTGATGCTCATCGGCATCATCGGCCTCGTGCAGCACATGGACGCGAGCCCACCTCCGAGCTTTCTGAAGTTCTTCGTCGGCAGTGACGTCGTCCACGACGCTGTCGTCGCGCCGATCGCAGGCGTCGTCGGCTTCCTCGTCGTCCGCCGTCTTCCGGCAGCCGTACGCGGTCCGGTCCGGGGCGCACTCTTCGGTTCGGCAGTCCTGATCGCGGTGACGTGGCCCGCGTTGCGGGGCTACGGGCGCATGCGCGCGCCGGACAACAAGACCGTGCAGCCGCTGAATTACGCGACCGCGGTCGCGACCGCCGTCGCGATGGTTTGGGCTGTGTGTGCGCTGTGGCTCGCTCTGGTGCTCATTCGAGAGCGACGCCGGCGTGTTGCCGAACTACGGCGATAGAAGCTGTCGCGAGGACGACGGTACGGTCGCGTCGTGGCCATACCGGTGCACGGCATGAACTCGGCATCGACGCCGGACGTCGCCGTCGCCGTTCGTGGGCTCGGCTTCCACTACGACACTCCGAGCGGGCGGCTCGCGGTGCTCGATGACGTGAGCTTCGACGTCGACGCGGGGACGACGGTCGCGATCACGGGCGCGTCGGGTTCGGGGAAGACCACGTTGCTGTCCGTGATCGGAGGACTCGATCGTCCGCCCGCCGGTGACGTCGTGGTCGCCGGTCGCGACCTCGCGCGACTCGACCGCGACGAGATCGCGCGATATCGCCGCGAGGTTGTCGGGTTCGTGTTCCAGGACTTCGGGCTGCTCGGCCAGCTGACGGCACTCGAGAACGTCGAGCTCGCGCTCACGTTCGCGCGTGTCCCGCACCGCCGGCGAAGGGCGCGAGCACGCACGCTGCTCACCGCCGCGGGTCTCGGCGATCGGCTCAACCACCGGCCGCGGGCCCTGAGCGGCGGCGAGAAGCAGCGCGTGGCGATCGCGCGGGCGCTCGCCAACGATCCGCTGTTGGTGCTCGCCGACGAACCGACCGGCAACCTCGATGCGCGTTCCACCGCCACGGTGCTCGAGCTGCTGATGCGCGTGCCGGCCGAGCACGGATCAACCGTGATCGTCGTGACGCACGACGACACCGTCGCGGGATCTGCCGATCGCCGCCTGCATCTCGTGCACGGCCGGATCGAATCCGGATGACCTGGCGCGACGCGATCGCGCTCGCACGGCGGAGCGTCGGCCGGCGAGGGGGCCGCGCGGCATTGACCGTGCTCGCAGTCGCGCTCGGAGCCGCGCTGCTCTCGTCGCTGCTCATCGCCGGTGAAGCGGCGCGCCAGCGCGTCCTCGATCAGGTCAGCGCCGGCGGACCCCTCGCGGGGATCAAGGTCGAGGCCGCCGCGCCCAGCCCGGTGGCGCTCGACACCGACAACCCTCCCGCAGGCCCACCGCGCGCGATCGACGACACCGCGCTCCGGCGCATTTCGAAGCTGCGCGACGTGGCAACGGTGGTGCCCGTGCTCGCGACCCCGATGCTCGTGCTCCCGCCGTCGTCGTTGCCTCCCGCGGCACACTCCACGGCGAATGCGACCGAGCCGATGTTCAGCTCGGTGGTCGGTGTGGACCTCGCTCGCGCAGGTGACGTGCCGGTGAGCGTGATCGCAGGACGGCTTCCCGTGCCGTCCTCGCGTACCGAGGTCACGGTCACGCTCGACTACCTCCAGCGGATCGGTGTCACCAAGGCGAACGCAGCGGGAGTGCTCGGTACCGAGCTCTCCATG
>DASQHW010000479.1:0-15225 GCA_035631895.1 Acidimicrobiia bacterium
TGACGAACTGCATGTCGCCCGGCTGCATCATCATCGACACGTGGTATGTCGGGTCGGCGCACATCGCGTCGACGCGGTCCATGGCTGCTCGTGCAATCGGTGAGGGTCGGGGCGCACCTTCGTGCCGCTTCGCCGCTTCGATATATGGACGGATGTAGCGAACGAACAACCGACCGCCCCGCCGGCTGAAGATCGGCATCGTGTACCACGGCTTGCCGCCGGGTGCCTGCTCGCCACGAAAGTCGTACGCGAACGGCGCGTACAACGCGGCCGCGAGCTCGGGTTGCGTGCGCACGAGGTCGTTGTGAATCGCAACCGCGTTCGCGACGAGGCTTGCACCCCCGCTCGCGCCGGGGTCGAGACAGAACAAGCCAACGAGGTCGGAACCGTCGGAGTGGAAGGGGAACGCGACGGCTCCGATCTCGTTCCCGCGACCATGTGGATCGTCGAGGGCGCGCCCTTGGTCCGTGACGTCGCCGAGCAGATGGCCCTTCGCATTCTGCGGCCACGGCCGGCCGAGGTGCATCCCGACGCCCCAATAGATCATCGACGCGCGTTGCTTGCCGTACCGGTCGACCGGTACACCACGGATGAGCACGACGCCGCGACCGTTGATGAGCTCACGGGCAACGCCACGAAGTTCGGGGCCGAGCGTCGGCAGCGGGAACGACTCGCGCGTGACATCGAGGACGTCGTCGCACTCGGACTCCGCGACCTGCAGCGCGGCGTCGAGCTCCTCGACGTGCGCGTCGGTCAGCTGGAAGACGTAGCGCGCACCGAGATCGTCGCTGCGCCATTCACAGTCAACTTCGAGCGGGACCAGAGCGGTCATCGCACGCCTCCTCCCGCCGGCGGGGCCTGTTCGCCGCGGACGAGCCGGCCGGGGAGCGGGCCAGCCGATTCGCCGTTCTCGTACGTGACCGTGCCGGCGACGATCGTGGTGACATAGCCGTCGGCACGTTGCACGAAGCGCCGGCCCCCCGCAGGCAGGTCGTAACGGATCTCCGGTCGCCGGGCAGCGAGGCGCTCGAAGTCGATCACGTTCACGTCGGCGCGATAGCCGGGCGCGAGCACGCCGCGGTCGAGGAGGCCGACCGTCCGTGCAGTCGCCGATGTCTGCCGCTGCACGAGAAACGGCAGGGGCAGGCGGCCGTGGTCGCGGTCTCGTCCCCACAACGCGAGAAGCGTCGTCGGGAAGCTCGCGTCACAGATCGTGCCAACGTGCGCGCCCCCGTCGCCGAGCCCGACGACGGTGTGCTCCGCCGCCAGCATCTCGCCCGCCGCGTCGAGGTTGCCGTCGTCGTAGTTCAGGACCGGACGGTAGAGGAAGCCACGACCGTCGTCCTTGCACATGATGTCGTACGCCAGGCCGAGCGGGTCGCGCTGCTCGCGCCTTGCACGCGCCTCGATGCTCGACGACGGATCGGGCTCGTAGTCCGGTGGATCACCGAGCTCGTACATGTGGTCGAAGCCCCCGAGGAGCCGGCCGCCGCTACTCGTGGGTTCCGCCGCGTCAGCCGCGAGCACCTTGGATTTGAACTGTGGATCCGACATCACCGCGATGCGTTTGGCCAGCGGCAACGCGGCGATGTCGCGATACACGCGATTCGTGAGGAGGGGATGCAGTGTGCACTCGAGCCCGAGCAACAACCCGACTGCACGCGGTGCCACTTGCCCCCGCATGGTCACTCCGGCCGCGTTCGCGCCGGCGAGCAGCGCGAGCTGGCGGCGCCACGAGTCCCGCTTGGTCTGCAGCAGCGTAAACGACAGCGGGCGCCCCGAGGCTTCTGCCATGCTGCGGAAGAGCGAGAACTCGGCATCGACGTCGACGAAGTCGGAGACGGCTTGCAGCACGCCGCGCCCCGTCGCGCCGATCGCGGTCGCGATCCCGATGAGCTCGTCGGCCTCGGCGGTGAGGGTAGGCGTCAGCTCGCCTTTGCTGCTGCGGTGGTTCAGCGTCCGTGACGTCGAGAACCCGAGTGCGCCGGCCTCGATCCCCTCGGCGGCGATCTTGGCCATGAGCGCGATGTCCTCGGATGTTGCGGGCTCCCGGCGCGCGCCGCGCTCGCCCATGACGTGCAGTCGCAGGGCCGCGTGCGGCACTTGGAGCGCGACGTCGACATCGAAGGCGCGTCCGTCGAGCGCGTCGATGAACTCGGGGAGTGAGCGCCAGTTCCACGCGAGGCCTTCGTGCAGTGCGACGCCGGGAATGTCCTCGACGCCCTCCATCAGCTCGATCAGCCGGTCGTGGTCCTCGGTGTGCACCGGAGCGAAGCCGACACCGCAATTCCCAGTGACGACCGTGGTGACGCCGTGCCACGACGACGGGATCATCCGGTCGTCCCACGTTGCTTGTCCGTCGTAGTGCGTGTGGATGTCGACGAAGCCGGGGGTGACGAGGAGGCCGTCGGCATCGATCGTGCGCGAGGCCGAGCCATCGACGACGCCGACGGCGGAGATGCGCTCTCCGTCGATCGCGACATCGGCACGCCGGGCTGGTCCCCCCGTGCCGTCGACGACCTCGCCACCACGAATGATCAGCTCGTGTTCGCTCACGATCGCGAGTCTAAAAGGGCTCCCGTGGAGGCGCCTCCCCGGCTCCGAAAGGCGTTCGACGCGGGCAACGGCTCACTTAGGCTCGGGCCCGATGGATGAAGGGCAGACCTC
Organism: Acidimicrobiia bacterium; assembly: GCA_035631895.1. Lineage (GTDB taxonomy): Bacteria > Actinomycetota > Acidimicrobiia > IMCC26256 > PALSA-610 > DASQHW01. Next base: position 2,668 of record DASQHW010000479.1, read on the forward strand.
CGGTGTCGCTGCTGTGCTGGCCGAAACGCTCGAGTTCTTGACCGTTCGGCCGGCCGACGAACAGGACCGACAAGGCGATGTTTGGGTCGGTGACGCGCCGGAGTGGTTCGGTGAGTACGTCTTCGGTGGTTTCGTCGTCGCGCAGGCGATCGTCGCGGCGACAAGAAACGCTCCCGAGCGTCGCCGGCTCCATTCCCTGCACGCATACTTCCTACGGCCGGTTCTCGCCGCGAAGGAGATCACCTATCACGTCCGCGTGTTACGAGAAGGACGCACGTTCACCACGGGCCGCCTCGAGGCGAGGCAGGACGACAAGCAGGTCCTGGACATGTCGTTCTCGTTCACGGAGGACGCCGACGGATACGTCTACGACCTGCCGGCGCGACGCGACGTCGCTCCGCCGACCGAGCTCGAGGTCGAAGAGGGGCCGGGTCCGTGGGTCGCTGCAGACGTTGGTCCGACACCGCCCGCCGCGGACGGCACACGCGAATCGACGCACCGGATGTGGTTTCGCATACCGCTGGAGCTCGCCGATGATCAGCATCTGCACACCGCGCTGCTCGGGTTCGCGACCGACTGGACCGGCATCGGCGGACGCCCACTGCACCTCGAGGGCGACACGCAAGGCATGGTGAGCCTCGACCACGCTGCCTGGTTCCACCGCCCGGCGCGCGCCGACGACTGGTTGTTCTACGACGTGCATTCGCTCGTCAACGCCGGGGGACGCGGCCTCCTCCGTGGTGCGATGCGTGATCGCGAAGGGCGCATCGTGGTCTCTGTTGCGCAAGAGATGCGACTCACCCCGGTCCACTTCCTGGGAGCCGACCTCACTCAGGGATGACCCTGATGTCATCGGTCGCCGGCGCCTTTACCCTTCTCCCATGCAATTCCGCCGGTTCATCGATGCCACGCAGCGCGGGCTGGGGCGCCTCGAGCTCGGCCCCGCCGGCCTGGCGACACTGTTGTTCGGTGCGGTCGCCTTCGTCGGCGCAGTCGCGGTGTTCGGCGGCGCCACCGAGGACGTCACGCAGCAGAATGGCCTGGCGGTGCACGATGCGGCGAACCTCCGTGTGTTCACGGACCACCGGACGGCATGGCTCGTCTCCCTGTCGAGGGTCGTGTCCGAGATCGGCGCGGTCCCGGTGGTCGGTGCGATCGCACTCTTCGCCGGTCTGGTGCTGTGGCGGCGGGGGTTCGGGCGGGTGTACGCGTTGGCGCCGATCGCGTCGCTCGGCGTCGCGGGCGGCGCTGTTGCGTTGACGAAGCACGTCGTCGGTCGAGCTCGTCCACCTGTCGCGGTGCACCTCGTTTCCGAGAGCAACGCATCGTTCCCCTCCGGTCACGCGACGCACAGCGCCGCGGTGCTGCTGTCGGTCGCGTTCGTCGTTGCCGTGGTCGTGTTGCGCCGCCTGATCGTGCGCGTGCTCGTGGTGGTCGCCGCGGCCCTCGCCACCGGTGCGATCGGCGCGAGCCGGCTCGTGCTGGGCGTGCACTGGCCGACTGACGTCCTGGCCGGCTGGGCACTCGGTCTCGGCGTCGCCCTCGCAGTCACGATGGCCGCGGTGGTGGTCGCTCGTCGTTCGGAACGGCTCAGCCCGCCACGAAGCTCAGGTGCTGTGGACTGCTGACGGTCGCGTCGTCACGGTTGAAGCACAGCCAGGCTTGCTGCTCGGCGGCGGCCGGTGAAGTCGTTCGGGTACCGTCGGCCAACGCCTTCGGTGTACTCGCCGGCAGGTTGACCGGCGTCGTGAGAGTTTCGGAGAACCGGTGCACATGCGTATGACGATCCGACGACGGCGCGCGATGCCCCGCAGAACGTTGCGCATGGCGGCAGCGATTCTCTGCGTGGCGGGGCTGGGGGCGGCAGCCTGCTCGAGCAGCAGCAAGAGTGGCCGGCCGGCTTCGGTCAGCACGACGACGCAAACGCGCCCCGCCGGACCGACCGCGGACATGACGCGTGAGATCACCGGCGGCAAGGGTGTGTTCATCGGCTCGGCCTCGCCGTCGAACTTGCAGCAGCTCGGATATGTCGAGCACGAGTACGTCGCGGCGGGGACGGCAACGTCGTACAAGCGCAACGGCCCCATCACCCACGACGGCCGCTGGAAGTTCGTGCCGGACGCGACCGCGCCCTACCGAACCCGTGTGCTCGTGCGCCGCCCCGCCGACCCCAAGGCCTTCAGCGGCACCGTCGTCGTCGAGTGGCTGAACGTGAGCGGCGGACTCGACGCCGATCCCGATTGGGTGAGCATGCGTGAGGAGATCGTCCGGCGGGGCGACGCGTGGGTCGGCGTGTCCGCGCAGCGGATCGGCGTGATGGGCGGCCCGGTGCTCGTGAAGGTCGACGTCCCGGGTGCCGGGGCCGCCGCCGGCAAAGGGCTCCGAGGAGTGGATCCGGCGCGGTACGGCTCGCTCGAACATCCGGGCGACGGCTTCTCCTTCGACATCTTCACGCAGGTCGCGCGCGCGATTCGCTCGGGCGGGGGCATGGGTGGATCGCAGCCGCGCCGGGTCATTGCCGCAGGCGAATCGCAATCGGCGTTCGCGTTGGTGACGTACTACAACGGCGTCCAACCGCTCGCGCACGCGTTCGACGGCTTCCTCGTGCACAGCCGCGGCGCGGTCGCCCTCCCGCTCGTCGCGCCCGGGAAGTACGCCGACATCGCGGGCGCGATCAGTGGCACGTCGACGATCTTCCGCACCGACCAGGACGTGCCGGTGCTCGACGTGCAGACCGAGACCGACGTGGCGAGCATTCTGAACTCGTATGCGGCGCGCCAGCCCGACAGCGGTCGTTTCCGGCTCTGGGAGGTCGCAGGCACGGCGCACGCGGATCAGCATCTGGTCGGGTCGACCTCCAAGTACATCCATTGCGGCGTGCCGATCAACGACGGCCCCATGCACATCGTCGTCAAAGCCGCGCTCCGCGCGCTCACGACGTGGATGGAAGCGGGCACGCCGCCGGTCATCGCGCCGCGCATCGACGTGACGCCAGGCGCGACGGTCCAGGTCCGCCGCGACGGCGACGGGATCGTCCTCGGCGGCATCCGCACCCCGCCGGTCGACGTGCCGGTCGCCGCCCTCTCGGGCGCGCCGGGCCCGAACCCGTCGACGATCTGCTTGCTCCTCGGCAGCACCAAGCCGTTCTCGGCGGCGCGGCTCGCGCAGCTCTATCCGTCACGCGCGGCGTACGTGCAGCGCTACGACGCCGACGCCGACGCGGCCGTCAAGGCAGGCTTCGTGCTCCCCGAGGATCGCGACGCGCTGCTGGCATTCGCCCGGCCATCTCTTGTCGCCACCTAGGCGCGCCGGCATCCCGAGGTGCAAAGCTGCTCATGAGATCCGCCCGAATCAGAGGAACTGCGCCGCGGCGCGAACGAGGAGAAGAGGACATGTCACTGTTCAGCGCCTATCGCTACGACGGCAAGCGCGCGCTGGTGGTCGGTGGTGCCAGCGGCATGGGTGCCGCGGTCGCGGAGCTCGTGCAGGACGCGGGCGCCGAGGTCGTCGTGATGGACTTCGCGGACGTCACGCTTCCCGGTGCGAAAGCGATTCACGTGAACCTCGCCGACGCGGCGTCGATCGATGCCGCCGTCGACGAGTGCGGCGGACCCGTGCACGCGTTGTTCTCGTGCGCCGGCGTCGCCGACGGCACGCCGAACATCGAGAAGATCAACTTCATCGGGCACCGGTACCTCATCAACCTGTTGCTGTCCCGTGGCTGGCTGGCGCGCGGCTCCTCGATCGGCTTCATCTCCTCGGCCGCGGGCCTCGGGTGGGAGCCGAACCTCCCGCTCCTCGAGGAGTACCTCGACATCGCGGACTTCGATGCCGCGGCGCAGTGGGTGCAGGAGCACGGCAAGGCCGACTACATGTGGAGCAAGCAGGCCATCTGCGCATACGTCGCGCGCGAGGCGATGTCGCTCATGGCGCAGGGGATCCGGATCAACGCCATCTGCCCCGGCCCGACCGACACGCCCCTTGCCCAGGCCAACAAGGACCTGTGGCTCGGCTTCGGCTCGGACTACCGCGCCGAGGTCGGTGTCGAAGCCGCGACGCCGCTCGAGCAGGCATACCCGCTGGTCTTCCTGTGCAGCGACGCCGCTGTCGCGATCACGGGCACGACGATGATCACCGATTCCGGCTATTTCAGCGCCGGCATGACGGAGTCGTTCCCCCCCGCGACGCCTGTCGTCAACTTCCTCCTGGGGCGGTACTGAGCCGAGCGCGCCGGGTTATGACGTCGCGGGCGGGCGTGGCGCCAACGTCACGGACGGGACGGAAAGCGACGCGCCACCTCTGAGCACCGCGTCGATCGCGGTCACGAGGTGGTCGACGTCGATCAGGGAGCCGCTCAGGTAGCCGCGTGACACCCATACCGGGAACAGCTCGGTCGCCAGCTCGGCGTTCCATCCCGTGGAGAACTCGGTCCGCGAGTCACCGGGGCCGCCGGCGCAGTCGCCGACCACGACGCGCGTGAAGCCGATGCCGGGATGCTCGGACCGCCAGGCTTCGACCAGCTTGTCGAGGGCAGCCTTGCTGACGGCGTAGGCGCCGAGTCCCGGCCACGGCGGTGTCAGCGAGGCACTGACCGACGACAGGTACGCGGCCGTGCCGCCTGAGGCCGAAAGGTGCGCGATCGCTGCCCTCGTCACGAGTGCGGCGCCTGTGACGTTCGTGTCGAAGACCTTTCGCCAGGTCTCCGCGTCGGTGTCCGCGAGACGGACCAGGGGACCGGTCCCGGGCGCGTAGACGAGCGCGTCGATGCCGCCGAGGCCCGCCGCCGCGTCGTCGATTGCCGACCGGCAGGACGATTCGTCGGTGACGTCGCATTCGATCACCAGCGTGCCGGGGCCCGCCTCCTTCGCCGCGTCGTCGAGACGCTCCCGTCGCCTCGCGAGGAGCGCCACGTGAGCGCCGCGTTGCGCGAGCCCGATTCCGATGCAACGTCCGAGCCCGCTCGACGCGCCGACGACCACCGTTCGCAACGTCGCGACCCTTTCTTCGGCTGCCGACAATCTAGGCGACTCCCGATTCTGGTTCGGCATGTTCGCGGCTGCCGTCCTGGTGCCGGGCCATTGTTGATAACCCGCAGACTGTCAACAGGAAATCCACACGGTTATCCCTCTTCATCCCCACAGCCCTCGGGGCGGAGACTGTGCAGGTGGGACGTGGGGTAGGGCAAGCGGTGGACATGGAGCACTCCCGCTCACAACTCGGCGCGGGTGTCGACGTGCGCCGCGGCATCACGACATTGCACCTGGGTCTGCTCGGTGGCTTTCGTGTCGAGCGGGACGGAGCAGCCGTACCGGCATACGCCTGGCAGCGGCGTAGTGCAAAGAAGCTGACGAAGCTGTTGGCGACGACGCCGCGCCATGCCATGCACCGGGAGCAGATCTTCGACATCGTGTGGCCCAATGCCGGCGTCGACTCGGCGCGCAACAGTCTCGCCAAGGCCCTGCACGCCGCTCGACAGGCATTCGAGCCCGAGCGCCTCCCGAGGCAGGGGTCGGCGTACCTCTACACGAGAGACGACATGGTCGGCCTCGAGATGCAATATGTGCTCGTCGATGCAGATGAGTTCCAGCGGCTCGCCCAGCGTGCGCTCCGGCTGACCAACGTCCGGGCACACGAAGCAGCGCCGGCGTACGAAGACGCACTCGCGCTCTACCGAGGTGCCCTCCTGCCCGAGGATCGGTACGAGGACTGGCCGTCGCAGCGTCGTCGCTATCTCGCCGACCTGTATGTACGTCTGCTCCTCGGACTCGCGGAGATCCGCGAGATCGAGGGTGACCGCAGTGGTGCCATCGACTGCGTCGGGGCTGCGCTCCAGGAGGACGAGACGCGAGAGGACGCGCACCGTCACCTGATGCGCCTGTACGACGCAACCGGTGCCCGCGATCTCGCACTGCGACAGTTCGAGACCTGCCGAAGTCTCCTGCGCCGAGAGCTCAACAGGCCGCCCCACCAGGAAACCACCGCCCTGTACGAGGAGCTTCTCGTCACCCGTGTCCGCCCCCTTCCGACGTCGACGACGACGGAGGACGCTCGCGCCGCGGGGTGACGAGCTGCTCTTCCGCTCAAGATGCGTCGACGGCGACGGTCCGGTGTTCCGCGGCGGATCGGCGCATCGCGTCGAGCGCGATCATGTCCGCGACACCGTCGGTGAAGGTTGCGGGTTCCGGACCGGCGGGAGCGGCGGCACCGGTGATGCGTGCGTGGAGGTGCTCGGCCAGGCGCGTGTACGCGCCGAGGTCCAGACCGTGGCCGATCATCTGCTCGTAGGTCGTCTCGAGCACTGCCTGCGGCGGAGCGGCGCTCTGCGCTGTCCGTAGGTCGTCCGGCACGGGGAGCCGGCGCGTCCCGTGCGCGTCGGCGGCCCACACCGCGTCGCCCAGCCCGTCGATCCACAGCGACCCCGTGGTCCCGATCACGCGCGTCTCGATCAGCATGGGCCCGCGATCGGCTGCGGTGCTCTGCATCACCCCCGCGACACCCGACCGCAGCCGGAAGTGCACCACGAACCCGTCGTCGGCCGTCGTGTCACGACCGGCGAGGTTCAAGAGTGAGACCGAGACGGCTGCGAATTCGCCGAGCGTGACGCGGATTTGGTCGATGACCTGCGAGCCGTGTGCACCGAGCCATCCGCCCCCTTGGTCGGCAGCGGCCCACCAGGCGGGCAGGTCGGCATCCCGGTCCGCGAGGACGGGCACGTGCAACACGAACATCGCGAGGCGGGGCTCGCCCGCGAGACCCGCGTGGACCGCGCGCGCGAGCAGGGCCTGACCGGTGTCGTACCGGAACTCGGTCCCGAGCAGGTGGATCACGCCGGATTGCTCGGCATGCGTCAACAGCTCGCGTGCCTCTTCGGCATCACGCGCGAACGGCTTCTCGCAAAGCACGTGCCTTCCTGCGTCGAGCGCGGCGTGCACGATGGACGCATGGGTCTGCGGCGGTGTGGCGATCGACATCGCATCCACGCCGGGCAGCGTGAGCGCATCGGGCACGGACGTGAGTGCAAGAGGCACATCGAACGCACGAGCCCGTCTCGCGGTCTTCACGGGATCCCGCCCGACGACCGCGACAACGTCGAAGCCGGCTGCGCGCAGCGCGCGCACGTGTGTGAAGCAGCCGAAACCGGTTCCCACGACGACGACGCCAGTCATTGGGAGACCTCGACGGTGATGCCGTCACGGGCCGACCGGCGAATGGCGTCGAGCACCACCATGCTTGCAACGCCGTCGGCGAACGTCGCGGGTGCGGTATCGAGCGAGCCGATGTCGCGGCCGGCGATCAGCGCGCGGAACACCTCGGCGAGCCGCGTGTAGGGGCCGAGGTCGATGCCCGTCGAGTGCAACAGGTCGTACGCGGTGACCAGGAGATCGCCCGGCGGCGGATCCGGAGGCGCAACGAGCAGCTCCTGCGGCATCGGAACGTCACGTGTTCCCTCTGCGTCGGCAATCCGGACGCGATCGCCTTCTGCCCACACCGTTCCGCCGGTTCCCGCGATCCGCGTCGCGAACAGCATCGGGCCATGGTCGCTCGCAACACTCTGCATCACGCCGGCAGTGCCGTCGGCGAGCTCGAAGTGCACGACGTACGCGTCCTCGGCGGTCCATCCGTGCTCGGCAACGTGCGGCAGGCTCGCGCTGACGCGGCTGAACTCGCCGAGCGTGACACGGATCTGGTCGATGACGTGCGACGCCTGCGCGCCCAGCCAGCCGCCGCCCTGCGCCGCGTCGCGCCACCACTCCGGGACCTCGGCGTGCGGATCGGCGAGCAACGGTATGTGCAACAAGAACGTGGCGAGTCGCGGTTGGCCGATGCCGCCGCTGCGGACGACGCGTGCGAGCAATGCCTGGCCGGGCGCATAACGGAACTCCGTGCCGAGCACGTGCACGACGTCCGCCGCCTCCGCGGCCGCGAGCAGGGCTCGTGCCTCGGACGCGTCCCGTGCGAACGGCTTCTCGCACAGCACGTGCTTGCCCGCGTGAACGGTCGCGAGCACGAGATCCGCGTGCGTGTGGGGCGGTGTCGCGATCGTCACTGCATCCACCACGTCGAGTGCTGCATCGAGCGAAGTCATGGCGAGCGGGATCGAGAACCGTTCCGCGCGGGACTTCGTCTTGTCAGCATCACGACCGACGAGCGCGGCCACCTCGAAGCCCGCGGCCCGCAAGGCGCGCACATGGGTGAGGCATCCGAATCCGGTGCCGACGACTGCGACTGCCGTCACGCCGGCAATCCCGCCGCGTTCGCGACCATCGACAACATTGTGTACTGGCCCACCACGAACAGGATCTCGACGAGCGCAGGAAGGTCGTAGTGACGCGCGAGGGTCGCCCATGTCGCGTCGGTGACGTCGTGGTCGGTCGTGAGCTCGTCGGCGGCGCGCAACAACGCCTGCTCGGTCTCCGACCACGTGCCGGTGTCGACGGCCTCCGCGACGCGCGCGATCTCGTCGTCGGTCAAGGACGCCGCGCGCGCATACTCCGCGTGTTCGCTCCACTCGAATCCGGAGCCGCAGTTCGAGGCGACGCGCAGCGCGAGCAGCTCGTGGTCGCGATGGGGGAGCACGCCTTTGAGCGCGAGTGCCGCAGCCCAAGCCAGGAACGGCGAGAGCAACTCGGGTTGCCGCCCGAGTATCGCCATCGTCGCGGCGGGCTCCCGTCCGGGCGGCGCGATGAGCGGCAGCAGCTGCGCGACGTCATCGCGCAGCTCCGATGGTTCCGGAATCGGAATACGGCCGTCATGGGACGCCATCGGGTCACCCTCCTCGGTCGAACGCGCCTGTCGACCAGATTGACACACCGTTCGTTCTGAGGTGCGAAGCTGGGGGAGTGAACCTTCTCCTCTCTCATGTCTGACGAATCGCGCGACGGCGTCTCGTTGACGAACCTCGACCAGCCGCTGTTCGACGACGCCGGCGCCACCAAGCGGGACCTGATCGAGTATCTCGACGGAGTTCGCGACCGTTTCATCCCCGAGCTCCGCGACCGGCCGCTGTCGGTCGTACGCGTCCACCGCGGCCAGGAAGCGTTCATGCAGAAGAACGTTCCGAAGTACACGCCGTCGTGGGTACGCACCGTTCGCCTGTGGGCAGAGACGTCGAAGCGGGACGTCTCCTATGCGTTGTGCAATGACCGTCGCACCTTGTTGTGGTTCGCCAACCAGCGCGCCGTGGAGTACCACCCCACCCTCGTGCGAGCAGACCGTCCCGACCACGTGACCCATCTCGTGCTCGACCTCGATCCACCCGATACCGACGCCTTCGGTCTCGCCGTGCGCGCCGCCCACTTGATCCGCCAGGTGCTCGCCGATGTCGGACTCGAGGGCGCGGTCAAGACGAGCGGCGCGAAGGGGGTGCACGTCTTCGTTCCGATCGACACCGAGGCATCAATGGAGCAAACGGCCGCAGCGACCCGCGCCATCGCGGCACGCGCCGAGCGGCTCGATCCCGCGCTTGCGACGACGGCGTTCATCAAGGAGGACCGTGGTGGCAAGGTCTTCGTCGATTCCACGCGAGCGGGCGGGGCGACCGTCGTCGCGGCGTACAGCCCGCGGGTGCGACCGGGCGTGCCCGTGTCCTTCCCCGTGGGGTGGGACGACCTCGACGATGTGTCGCCCGCGGACTTCAACGTGCGCACGGCGTTGCAGCAGCTCGGGAATCGCGACCCCTGGGTCGAACAGATGGTGCAACCGCAGCGATTGCCGGAGACGCTCGTCGAGGAAGGCCGCGCCATTCCCGTCGCGCGGGTACAAGCCATGCACGAGGGCAAGCGCCGCGCCCGATCGCGCCGATGACCATGCGTGGCGCACGGCCCGGAGAGGGTCCTCTCACACATGTTCCACGCGGACTGGCTTTTGCAGAGCAAGAAGCGGGAACTGACTGAACGTTTTGCGCGTCTCACCGCCTAGAACGAGTACCTATACGAGGCGGCGATGACCTTCGAGACGTTCTTCAACGAACACTACGAGCCGGTCCGGCGTTCGCTTGCCGTCGCGTTCGGAGACCCGGTCCTCGCCGAGGAGCTGGCCCAAGACGCTTTTGCGCGGGCACTCGCGAGCTGGCGCCGCGTGTCGAAGATGGACCACGCGGCCGGCTGGGTGTATGTGGTGGCACTCCGCGCCGGACGCCGCCGCCCCAACCGCGCACAGCCCGCAGTCACAGTGGAGCCGGTGGACGCGGACGTGGCCGACACGGTCACTCGGGACGTCGTCCTCAGCGCAGCGATCGCACGATTGCCCGAACGTCAACGCGTCGCATTGGTCCTGCGCTACCTCGCAGACCTGCCCGTCGCGGACGTTGCCGCTGCGATGGGTTGCGCGGTCGGAACCGTGAAATCGACTTTGCACGCCGCCCTCGAGCGGCTCGGCGTGGAGATGCAAGACCAGGAGGAACCGGATGTTGCTCGATGACGTGCGGACCGAGCTGGCGAGGCAGGCGGAAGGGGTGCCCGCAGGCACGCTCGAACCGCAACAAGTACTGGCGCGCACGGTTCGGCGCGTGCGCCGGCGTCGTGTCGGACTGCTCGCTACGGTGACCGCGGCGGTCGTTGCGCTGCTCGTCGGGCTCGTTGTCGTCCTGAATCGATCGGCAAACGAGAAGCAGATCGTTGTCTCCGGGGTGACGACGACCGTTCCCTCCCGACCGATCGCGGCGATGCCCGACGCGCAGCTGCGCGCTCACCTCGGTGACGGCGTTCCTGCCGGGTGGCAACCCGCCGACTTCGGCGATGCGCGCGTGTTCGTGCCGGGCGATTGGCTCGTCGAACTGCCCGGCACGTGCGTCGGTGGTCGGGTTGCGCCCGGAATCATCAGCCTCGGTCAGCCTCTTCACGGCGCGTGTGATGCAGTGACGCGCTTGCCGGAGCCGGCCCAGGCGGTGTCGTTGCTCCCGTGGCCGTATCCGCCGTCGGGTGCGCTCGTGGGTGTCGTGCACGGCTATCGGGTGTACGCGGGCCCCAGCACCAGGGAGATGGGGGCTCCGAGGGCGTACGAGGTTCCGGAGCTGGGTGTCGAGATCGCCATGCGCGGCAGCTTGCAACGCCGCATCCTCGACACGCTCGCACCGTCATCGCGCAAAGTCGCACTCGCCTTCGCCGGTGCACCGGTGCCGCGCGGGCATGCCGTCACGACCGACGGCGTCACGCTCACGATCCCGACGGCGTGGACCGTCACGACACCGACGTGGCTTCCGTGCGAGTGGCTCAGCCCCCTCGCCGGGAGCACGCCCGAGCTCCGTCGCATCCGGCCCCACGTCGTGTTGGGCTATTGCCCGATGATCCCCGCGATCGCAGTGCGCGCGCCCCACGACGGCCTCGACCTCTACGTCTCGCCGGAGGGCTTCGCACCACCGAAGACGTACCAGCAGCCGTTCGTCGTGCTGCACCGCGACGCGACGACGATCAGCGTCTCCACGGAGATCGGTGACGCGAGCGTGCTCGATCTCGTCGTCCGGCGCGCAGGCTCTTCGGCGACGCATGTGCTGCAGCTGGGCCTGGGACGCGACGGCCGCGTCGCCGGTGGCATCCTCGCGTCACTTGCGGCGACCTCGTAGCCATCTCCCCAGGGGGTCGACGACCTCACGCATGTTGCGGGCGTCCACGCGCCTGGTACGCGGGCTCGCGCACCGGGCCACCGCTTTCCGCCGGGCCGGTCGGTCCCTCAGTGCCCGCGAGCGCGGCTCGCACGGCGTCACCGTCGACGGTCTCGTGTGCGATCAGGTTCTCGACCAGGCGGTCGAGCGCGTCGCGGTGATCGCCGAGCAATGACAGGGCGGTCTTTTCGGCGGCGCGCAGCAGGTCGGCGACTTCCTCGTCGATGACGCGCTGCGTGGCCTCCGCGTAGCTCCGGCTGTGCACCTCCTCGGCGCCCAGATACATCGGTGAGCTGCTGCCGAAGCCGACCGGACCGACCCGCTGGCTCATGCCGTACTCGCGCACCATCCGCGTCGCGAGATCGGTCGCGCCTTGCAGGTCGCTGGCCGCGCCGCTCGAGGCCTCGCCGAGAACGAGCAACTCCGCGGCGCGTCCGCCGAGCCGGACTGCGAGCGAGTCCTTGAGGTAGCTCTCGCTGTACAGATGACGTTCGTCGGCGGGCAACTGCTCGGGGACGCCGAGTGCCTGGCCGGCGGGCAGGATCGTCACCTTGGCGACCGGGTCGGCCTTCGGCGAGAGCGCGGCGACGAGCGCGTGACCCGACTCGTGCACCGCCACGGCATGCTTCTCGTCGGGCATGAGCGCGTTCGTCGCCTCGCGCCGTCCCAGCAGGATGCGGTCGCGCGCCTCTGAGAAGTCTGCTGCCGTGATCACCTCGCGCCCCGCGCGTACCGCGACGATCGCGGCCTCGTTCACGAGGTTCGCGAGGTCGGCTCCCGAGAAGCCGGGTGTCCCGCGCGCCACGGCCTCGAGGTCCACGTCGTCGCTGAACCGTTTGCCGCGCCCGTGCACGGCGAGGATCGCGGTGCGCTCGCGCAGGTTCGGCAACGGGATCTCGACCTGACGGTCGAAGCGGCCGGGTCGCAGCAGCGCCGGGTCGAGGGTCTCGGGCCGGTTC
>DASQHW010000480.1:0-3044 GCA_035631895.1 Acidimicrobiia bacterium
TTGACGCCGGTGGCGGTGTAGAACGACGCCATGCATGCGCTGATCGCAACCGACGGATCCGACCGATCGCTGAGCGCGGCCAGGCGAGCCGCCGAGCTCCTCCGCCCGGCCGACCAGGTGACGCTGCTCACTGTCGTGACCGAGGTGCCGGGCGACGACGCCGGAGGATTCGAGGGCTCCGTCTACACACCCGAAGAGATGGAGCGCGAGTGGAACGCGGAGATGGCCGAGGCGCGCGAGGAGCTCGAGCGAACGGCGGCCGCGCTCAGCACGGCTCGCGTGGACAAGCGGATCGAGGTCGGTGACGTGGCGGGGACGATCTGCCACGTCGCCGAGGTGCTCGACGCCGACGTCGTCGTCGTCGGTTCGCACGGCCGGACCGGCCTCGAGCGCCTGTTCCTCGGTTCGGTCAGCGAGCACGTCGTACGCCACGCTCCGTGCCCCGTCCTCGTCGTCCGGGAGAAGCATCACCAAAAGGCGCCGTAGCGCTCCCGATGCGTGTGGGCCGCGAACGGCTCTCGCCGCGGGGGACCGAGCGGACGAGCCGGCCGCCCGATCGGCACGACGGCGACCGGCCGGACATGCGCCGGCAGGTGGAGCAGTGCCTGGAGCTCGGCGCGGTAGCCGGTCGTGATCGTGGTGAGCGCGCTGCCGAGACCGAGCGCGGTCGCGGCGAGCAGCAGGTTCTGCACTGCGGGGAAGATCGACGATCCCACCGTCGCCTCGAGCCCGCGTTCCGTGTCTGCACAGACGACGATCTGAACGGGCGCGGTCGCGAGACCGCCCGTCGCGCCCCTGTCGACGTCGGCGAGCAGCGCGGGCCCGAGTCGTCGTTCGGAGACGGCACGCCCGCCCTCCTCCCACGCGCGCTTCGTCAACGCGCCGATCTGCTCGCGCGCTCGCGCGTCGCGCACGACGACGAACTCCCACGGCTGCTTGTTCTCCGCACTGGGGGCGTACGTCGCGGCAGTGAGCACCCTTGCGATCTCGTCGTCGGTCACCGGGTTGTCTGCGAACGCACGGGAGGCGCGTTGCCGGCTCACGACGTCGAAGAAGTCGCTCACCGGGGTCGCGCGCCCTCACGCACGAACGAGTTGACGTACATGATGCGCAGGCTCGGTCCCCATGCCCACCGCTTGAACGCGCCGGTTCGGTGATCACCGATGCGCTGCATCACGAGCGGCGTCATGGATGTGAACGCAGCTTCCGGGTCGTCGCTGTCCATCTCGTAGAAGTGCATGAAGCGCGGATCGGCGCCGGTGACGTTCTCGAAGGGCGTGATCATGCAATACCCGGGCACACCGGCCTCGGCGATGTGACGGATGTGCACGAAGTCCGCCCAATCGCGCAGCTCCTGGGCACGGCCGGGCTCCTCGGGAGAGATCAGCACGAGTGAGAGGCCGATCGTCGGGTTTCCGGTGAGCACACCTTGGCCGGGGCGCGACGTGCGCACGAAGTGGTGGGTGGCGATGCCGGACGGCGCGGCGGGCGCACGGAACGTGGCATCGACCTCGTACACACCGAGACGATCGAACTCCGGCAGGACACGGGGAAGGTCGTCGCGGTCGCGCATGACGTTTCGCCACCACGTCGCGCGCTCGACGCCGGGGATCGCCAGCACTTCGGGCACGCGATCACGTGCGTACACGTCCAGCGGCCGGTCGGTCATCTCGAGATACAGCCCGGCCGTGCAGCGATCCTCCATCGGCCTCGGAGACTACGGGCTGGGCATCGGGCGGCACAGGAGCTGACTCGTGCCGACCGCGAGCAACGTGCCGTCTCGCGCCCATACGCGGCTCGCGCACCCGACGAGGCCGTTCGCCGCGCTTTCGGCCGTCGCCTCGGCGTACAGCCACGGTTCCTGCGCCCGCGCACGGTGAAACGCGCACGACAGGTCGATGCTCGGCGCGATGAACGGATTGCGCGGGTGCAGCTGACAGACGGCGGGCCAGCCCAACGTGTCGACGAGGATCAGTGAACGGCACGCATCCACCCACGGGTCGTCGAACGTCGACGCGGGCACGAACCGGTACCAGTGCCCGTGCACCGGCTCGCCCGGCGGCCGGTTCGGCCAGTCGTCGATCCAGTCCTCGTCGGGCACCCGTTCGTCGAAGTTCGACCAGAACCGGTGGTACGGATTCTCGGTGAGCTCGTCGCCCAACCGCTCGGCGATCGTGGGCAGCTCCTCGGGCCCCGGCTTGCTCGGCATGGTCGTCACGTCGTGCTCGAGACCGGCAACGTCACCGACCGCCCATACGAGCGCGTCGAAGATCGGCTGGTCGCCCTGCACCAGCGACACCCGCATCGATTCCGCACGCTTGGCCGAGCGCAGGGTCACGACGCGTACGTCGAGCGGGGTGTCGAAGGAGGCCACCCCGAGAAAGTGGCCGACGAGGCTTGCCGGCCGGTCGAAGCGCGAGTGGGCGGCGGCCCCCCGGAGCGCAATCGACGCGACGTAGCCGCCGTTCGGCCCCCATATCTCCCAGTCGCGCGACAGCGTTGCCGTGTACTCGCCGCTGCCGCCCTCGACGCGCGTGTCCACCGCGAGATCACCCATTGGCGCGACGCTACGCGAGCCGGCCGGGGTGAATCCCGGATTTACGGGAGGCGGCAGGAGTCGTCGATGCCGAGCACGTGCAGCGTGCGGCCGAGCGCGAGCCAGCCTCCGACACAAACCGTGAGGTCCAGGATCTCGGCGTCCGAGAAACCCGATGCGCGCAAACGGGCGAAGAACGCATCGTCCATCGAGTGATGATCGAGCGCGAACCGCTCGGCGTACTCGATCGCGGATCGCTCGCGGTCGGAGTAGCCGGGGTAGTGCCGCCACTCGCTCACGTTGGCGTACTCCTCTTCGGAGAGCTTCCCCTCGGCGCCCGGGGTGGACCGCCACTGTTGGCAGATCGCACAGCCGTTGATCACGGCGATGCGCATCCGTGCGAGCTCCCGCTCGCGTACGGGCAGGATGCTCTGCTCATAGATCGCGTGGCTCAACGTGGCCGCACCGATGCCCATCTCCGGCCGGAGAGCCCGCACCCTTACCTCCG
>DASQHW010000481.1:0-4560 GCA_035631895.1 Acidimicrobiia bacterium
CCCGACGGTATGGGGACCGCGCAACGTTGGCGCGAGTGGGAGCGGAAGTCGGGCGCCCCCGAGCTCGCGGGCTATCGCACCCTTTTGGACAACAGCGACGCCGAGGGTGGGGAGTGAACGTGATCGACCAGCTCGCGCTCTTCGCCGAAACGGGAGATGCTCCGGCGCGTGAGGCGATCCGCACCCGACTCGACGCGACGATGTTCGTCGAGGCGGGAGCCGGTACCGGCAAGACCGCGGCGCTCGTCGATCGGGTCGTCGCGCTGGTCGGTGCCGGCGTGCCGATGCGTGCGATCGCCGCGATCACCTTCACCGAGAAGGCCGCGGCCGAGCTACGCGACCGCGTCCGGCGCGCGCTCGAGGCGCACGGCGAAGCCGAAGCGCTCGAGGAGCTGGACGCCGCCGCCATCTGCACGTTGCACGCGTTCGCGCAGCGCATCCTCACGGAATTCCCAATCGAGGCCGGCTTGCCACCGCGCATCGTGGTGCGCGACGAGATCTCCTCGCGTGTCGCCTTCGAGGCGCGCTGGCGCCTGTTCGTCGACGAGCTGCTCGAGGATCCCGACCTGGAGCAGACGATCCTGATGATGCTCGCCTCGGGTGTTCGGCTCGAGCACCTGCGCGCGCTGGCGGAGGTGCTCGACGACAACTGGGACCTGCTCGACCGCATCGGCCCGGCGCCACCGCTTCCCGCGGTCGGCGTCGACGCGTGGCTCGCGGAGCTCGACGCGGTGTGCGCGGAGACGACGCAATGTCGCTTCGACACCGACTCGATGGTGGTGCGCCTCGACGAGCTCGCCGAGTATCGCGACCGCGTGCGCACCGCCTTCGACGACGTCGAGCGGGTGCGGCTGCTCCGGGCCGACAAGCCGTCATTCCGTGTCGGCGGCTGCGGTCGCAAGAACAACTGGCCGGACATCGTCGCGCTCCGCGAGCGGATCACCCGGCTCGCTGAGCAACGTGACGCAATCGTCGATCGTCTTCTCGACGCGGCGATTCGCCGCGTGGTCACCGCCCTCGCGCGCTGCACCGCCGGTGCCGTCGCGGAACGCCGCGCTGCCGGCGAGCTCGAGTTCCACGACCTGCTGGTGCTTGCACGCACGCTTCTGCGCGACCCGAAACACGGCGCCCGGGCACGTCGCCGGCTGAGCGAGCGCTACCAGCGTCTGCTGATCGACGAGTTCCAGGACACCGATCCGATCCAGGTCGAGATCGCGGCACTGCTCGGCTCCGCGGACGCCGATGACGGTGCGCGCCTCTGGAGTGAGATGCGGGTCGAGCGGGGTCGCCTGTTCTTCGTCGGTGACCCGAAGCAGTCGATCTACCGCTTCCGCCGGGCGGATATCGCGACGTTCCTTGCCGCGGCCGAGCGGTTCGCGGGTGAAACCGGGCCGGAATACCTGTCGTGCAACTTTCGCAGCACGCCGCGCGTCCTGGCTTGGATCAACACTGTCTTCGGCGAGCTGATCCAGCCGTTCCCCGGTTCGCAGCCCGAATACCGCGCACTCGACGCGGCTCGGCCGGAGCCACCCGGTGCGGCGGGCCCGGGCGTGATGCTCCTGGGCGTGACGCCGCACGATGACGATCCCGACGCGGACACGCTTCGCGTCAGGGAGGCCGCCGACGTCGCTGCGCTGGTAGGGCGCGTGCTCGGCGAACGGTGGCAGGTCTTCGAGCCGGATACGAAGGAGTGGCGCGACGCGCGGCTCGGCGACATCTGCATCTTGTTGCCGGCGCGTACGTCGCTCGGCTTCCTCGAACGGTCCCTCGACGATGCCGGCATCCCGTACCGGGCCGAGACGAGCTCCCTCGTCTACGGCAGCCGCGAGATCCGCGAGCTGCTCGCAGCGTTGCGCGCGGTCGACGACCCGAGCGACAGCTTGTCGCTCGTCACCGCGTTGCGGTCGTCGCTCTTCGGCTGCGGGGACGACGACCTGTTCACGTACCACGTCGAGCACCGCGGCCGGTGGGACGTGCGCACGGCGCCGCCGGCGACACTCGATGACGACCATCCGGTCGCGGCGGCGATGAGGTTCTTGCGAGACATGCACCAACAACGGATCTGGTCCGCGCCGAGCGAGCTGCTCGCACGTCTCGTCCGCGAGCGCCGGGTCGTCGAGGTCGCCGCGCTGGGTGGGCGCTTCCGTGATGTCGCGCGTCGAGTGAGGTTCGTCATCGACCAGGCGCGTGCGTTCACCGACGCGGCGGGCGGCACCCTTCGCGAGTACCTCGCGTGGGCCGAGCTGCAGGGCACCGAGGGCGCGCGTGTCGTCGAAGCGGTGTTGCCCGAGACCGACGACGACGCAGTCCGGATCCTCACGATCCACGGCGCGAAGGGCCTCGAATTCCCGATCGTGATCGCGTCGGGAACCACGACCGCGGCCCAGGCGCCTCGCCGAGGCGTGCAGGTGCTGTTCCCTGCAGCCGGCGGGTACGAGGTCCGCTTGCACGCCCGCGTGCAGACCGCACACTTCGAGCTCCACCAGCCCGTCGACGAGCAGATGGACTTCCACGAGAAGCTGCGGCTGCTGTACGTCGCGTGCACGCGGGCCCGCGATCACCTGGTCGTGTCGACACATCGCCGGGCACGGAACCTCGACAGCATCGAGAGGGTCCGCTGGACGCACGCGGAGCTGCTCTGGAACGCGGCGCGGGACGCGGCCTGGGTCCCATACGACGATGCCGGGCTCGAGATGCCGCCGCCAGCCCCCCGAATGCGTCCGCCGCCGCCGCCGTCCCTCGACGAGTGGAATGCCGCGCACGAGCGCGCGTTCCAACGGGGCAACCGGCGAGCGTTCGTCGCCGCCACGGCCCTGGCGAAGCTCGTCGACGCGCCCGTGGCGACCGGTGACCCCGGTCTTGCGAAGGACGGACGCGATCTCGAGCTCCCGCCCTGGAACAAGGGCCGCTACGGCACGGCGATCGGCCGCGCGGTGCACGCCGTGCTCCAGACCGTCGACCTGGCATCGGGCGACGGCATCGTCGAGGCCGCGTCGGCGCAAGCAGCGGCGGAAGGAGTGCTCGGCCGGGAGGACACCATTGCCGCGCTGGCGCGCTCTGCGATCGCAAGCCAGGTCGTGCGGCGAGCGGCCGGCCGGCCCTACTGGCGGGAGACGTACGTCGCGGTGCCGCTCGACGGGATCGCGCTCGAGGGATACGTCGATCTGGTCTACCGCGACGACGATGGTCTCGTTGTCGTCGACTACAAGACCGACGCAGTCCAGCGAATCGACCTCGACGCACGTCTCGCCCACTACCGCGTGCAGGCCGCGGCGTACGCGCTCGCCGTCTCCATGGCGACCGGCGAGGCCGTCGTGCGCTGTGTGCTCTGTCTGCTCGACCCCGAGGGTGCGCGAGAGGTCGTCGTCGAGGGCGATCCGCTGGCCCAGGGCGTTGCCGAGGTCCGGCGGTTGGCCGTCTCGGAGCGCGACCACCCCTCCGCACTGCCCGAGGCGACCCTGATCGACGCCTGATCCGGCCGCACGGCGCCCGTATGCCATCCTGATTGGACCCGTGAAGGTCTTCTGGTTCTCCTTGAAGCTGGTGCTGACGGTTGCCGTCGGCGCGGCAGCCCTGGCGGGGTCCGTCGCGCTGCTCGCGCCGGCGAGTACCTCGCTCACGAAAGTGGTGACCCCCCTCGGGAAGCTCGACGTGACGATCAACGCCCCCGCCGCCCGTTCGATCGTCTACGACCGCTACGGCAACGTCATCGACTCCCTGTCCGCCGAGGATCGCGTGCCCGTCAAGCTGAAGGACATCCCCCATGTCCTCATCGACGCGGTGCTCTCGATCGAGGATCGCAACTTCTACCAGCACCACGGTGTCGACTGGGGCGGCACGGCTCGCGCGTTGTTCAAGAACGTCGACTCGGGAACGATCGGACAAGGCGGCTCGACGATCACCCAGCAGCTCGTGAAGAACACGTTGAGCACGAATCGCAAGCGGGATCTCAAGACCAAGGCGCGCGAGGCGATCCTCGCCATTCGGCTCGAGCACGAGATCTCCAAGGACCGGATCCTCGAGGACTATCTGAACCTCGTGTACTTCGGGAACCGTGCATACGGCGTGAGCACCGCGGCCGAGCGCTACTTCTCGACCCCGAAGGATTCCGATCCGCTGCGCAAGATCACACTTCCCCAGGCAGCGTTGCTCGCAGGGCTCATCCAGTCCCCCGAGGCGCTCAACCCGATCAAGTATCCCGACCGCGCCGCTCGTCGCCGCAGCGAAGTGCTCGACGCGATGGTCACGAACGGGAAGGTGACGCGGAAGGCCGCCGAAGCCGCGAAAGCCGTCCCTCTGCCGACGCACGTCTTCTATCCGGTGTCCAGCCCCCTCGACTACTACAAGGACGAGGTGCGGAACCGGCTGCTCATCGACGATCCGAACATCCCCAACGAGCCGTCGGAGGCCCTCGGTTCGACGACGCAGGCCCGCGCCAACACCGTGCAGCGCGGCGGCCTCAAGATCTACACCTCCTACGACCCGTACGTGCAGTTCGCCGCGCAGTCGGCGATCAACGACGTGTTGCCGAAGTCGGAGTTCACCGCCTCGCTCGTCGTG
>DASQHW010000482.1:0-16668 GCA_035631895.1 Acidimicrobiia bacterium
CGGCCGCACCGCTTCGACCCCCATGCCCGCCGGGTCGTCGACCTCCCAGTCCTCGTACCGCGTGCCCGGAACGTATGGGCAGGCGTCGCCCACAGCCCATCGTCACGACGACATCGGCGCGACGCACGACCTCCTCGGTCCACGGCTTCGGGTACTCGCCGCTGATGTCGATGCCGACCTCGGCCATCGCCTTCACCGCGGCAGGATTCACCGCGCCGGCCGGTTCCGCGCCGATGTCGTCGTGACGATGGGCTGTGGGCGACGCCTGCCCATACGTTCCGGGCACGCGGTACGAGGACTGGGAGGTCGACGACGCGGCGGGCATGGGGGTCGAAGCGGTGCGGCCGATCCGCGACGAGATCCGAGCGCGGGTGGTGCGGCTGCTCGACGAGCTCGGCGTTGCCCCCGCGTAACGGCGCGTGTTTCGCGCGTTGCGAACTCGCGGCACGGCAGAACGTGGCGAACGCGGGCGAATCTCGCCCATTTACTCCGGTGCGCGAATGGACTACTGAATTCCGCATGCGCATCGCCGACCTCGTCACACAGATCCTCGGCACCGACCTCCCCGTACGTGTCGACTGCTACGACGGCAGCTCGGTGGGCCCGGTCGACGCCGGGACCCGTCTCGTCCTGCGTTCACCCGAGGCACTCGCGTACATCCTCACGGCGCCCGGCGAGCTCGGGTTCGCCCGTGCCTACGTGAGCGGCGACCTCGACGTCGAGGGCGACATCTTCGCCGCGCTGCAACTGCGCGATCACCTGCCTGATGTGAAGCTCGACCGGCGCGCCTGGGTCGCGATGGCACGCCTTGCGGGCGCGGGCGGGTTCCACCGGCCGCCGGTACCGCCCGAGGAAGCACGGCTGCACGGCAGGCGCCACACCAAAGAGCGTGATGCGGCCGCGGTGGCGCACCACTACGACGTCTCGAACGACTTCTACCGCATCGTGCTCGGCGCTTCGATGACGTACTCCTGCGCAGTATGGGAGGACGACACGACTGCACTCGAGGATGCGCAGAACAACAAGTACGAGTTGATCTGCCGCAAGCTCGCCTTGCAGCCCGGCATGCGCCTGCTCGACGTCGGTTGCGGCTGGGGCGGAATGGCGATGTACGCGGCCGAGCGGTACGGCGTCCACGCGGTCGGCGTGACGCTGTCGCGCCGGCAGGCGGAGTACGCGACCGACGCAGTGAAGCGTGCCGGGCTCGACGACCGAGTCGAGATTCGCGTACAGGACTACCGCGACGTGTCCGACGGCCCGTACGACGCGATCAGCTCGATCGGCATGTTCGAGCACGTCGGCCTGTCACGGCTCGGCGAGTACTTCTCCGATCTGTACGCGCTCGTGCGACCGGAGGGACGCGTCCTGAACCACGGCATCAGCCGTCGCCCGGGCAGCCGTGCCCGCTTCCACCGCCGTGGATTCATCGACAGGTATGTGTTCCCCGACGGGGAACTGCACGAGGTCGGCACGGTCGTCTCGCGGATGCAGCAGTCGGAATTCGAGGTGCGGCACGTCGAGAGCCTGCGGGAGCACTACGCGTTGACGCTGCGACGGTGGGTCGCGAACCTCGAAGCAGAGTGGGACCGTGCCGTAGACCTCGTCGGCACGGGACGCGCCCGCGTGTGGCGCTTGTACATGGCCGCGTCGGCGTGCAACTTCGAGGCGGGCCGGACAGAGATACATCAGACGCTCGCAGTGCGCCCTGAGCACGGGCGGTCCGCGATGCCGCGCCGTAGCGACTGGGAGAAGCGCCCGCTCGGCAAGCAGCTGCTGCAGTCGCGGTAGTCGACACGTGCACGCGAGGTTCAATCGCGGGTGCCGTGGACGACGCAGGTCGTGAACGAGACCACGAACGTGCCGTCCTCTTCGGCCGGGTCGAAGCCGGTCGACTGACCGCCTGCGACGTCGTCCCGCAACGCGGCCAGCACTTCGTCACGGTCGGATTGCTCGGTGAGCGCGACGCCGATCGGCAGGCGGATCGGGAGCGTCTCCCCATGAGTCAGTCTGAGACCGCCCAGCAGCGTGACCAGCTCGCTCTCGACGAACGAGCGGACGTGCGACGGGTCGATGAGCCGGTGGAGGTGGTCGAACCTGTCGCGTTCCTGCGGGGACGGCGCAACCAGGTCGGCCAGCACGACGCGTCCGGCCGGCCGGCACGTGCGCACCATCTCGGCCACCGCCCGATACGGGTCGGCGAAATGGTGCAGCGAGCTCCGGCAGAAGACGAGGTCGAACGATTCGTCGACGAACGGCAGTGACTCGGCGTTGGCCTCCTGCAACAACACGTTGGTGGTGCCGGTGTCGCGAAGCCGTTGCGCGCCGAGCGCAAGCAGCCTCGGGGTCAGGTCGACGCCGACCACCTGTCGAACGTGCGGCGCGACCACTTCGGACGCGTGCGCAGCGCCGCATGCGACGTCGAGCACCACCATGTCGGCCTCGAGAGGCTCGAGCCACGAGATCGCTCCCGCGGGTCGTTGCGCGAACGGCGAGTCGGGTCCCGAGAAGAGGCCGACCTGACGGGTGAAGGAACGTCGCACGATCTCTTCGTGCTGCCGATCGGGGGTCACCTCGTGACTGTGCACCACGGCGCCGGGCGAGGCAATCATGTACGGATGCGCGACGAAGCGATCCCGGTGCTCCACGTCTCGGACGCGGCGCGGTCGATCGAGTGGTACCGACGGCTCGGCTACGAGGCGGAATGGGTACATCGCTTCGGGCCCGCGTTTCCCGCGTTCGTCTCGCTTGCGAAGAACGGCTCGGCACGCCTCTTCCTCTCCGAGCACCGCGGAGATGCGCGCCCCGACATGCTCGTCTACATACGCGTCCCGGACATCGACGCCGTCGCGGCGGCATTCAGTGCCGGCATCGTCGACCAACCTTGGGCACGAGAGGTCCACGTCACGGACCCTGACGGCAACCGCCTGCGGATCGGGACCCCGATGGGGTGAGGCCACGCCTCGGCCGCAGACGAGTGAACGGCTCGCGATCGACATCTCCACGCCCCCGTGCGAGCATTCCGGCCATGCGGGAAGTACGAGCACACGACGACCTCGAGGCGATCCTCTCGCAGGTCAACACCGACGACGGGGCGGTCTCACACGGGGTCGGCTCCTCGTTCGACGCCACGTTCACCTGGGACTACGCCAAGGGTGCGCGGCCGGCGCTCGACAAGCTGTACGAGAAGGCCAAGGTCTCGCAGTGGAACGGGTCGACCGATCTCGACTGGTCGATCGACGTGGATCCCGAGCGGACGGCCGTCGAGCTGTCCGAGAACGACCGCCGCATGCAGTACGTGCGCGCGCTCGTCGACGAGCCGGGATCGCCCGTCGCGAAATGGGGTGAGAAGGAGTTGGTGCGGTACGCGATGGAGAACCTCGCGCACCGCACGAGCCAGTTCCTCCACGGTGAGCAGGGCGCGTTGCTGTGCACGGCCCGCATCGTCGAGACCGTGCCATGGATCGACGCCAAGTACTACGCGTCGACGCAGGTGATGGACGAGGCGCGCCACGTCGAGGTGTTCGCGCGCTATCTCGACGACAAGATGGCCACGCGCTATCCGATCAACGTGCACCTCGGCGCCCTGATCGACGACGTGCTCGCCGACTCCCGTTGGGACATCACGTACCTCGGCATGCAGATCATGATCGAAGGGCTGGCGCTGGCCGCGTTCGGGGCGATGTACCAGACAACGTCCGAACCGCTGCTGCGGCAGCTCATCCGCTATGTGATGAGCGACGAGGCACGCCATGTCGCGTTCGGCGTGCTCTCGTTGCAGGAGGCGTATGCAGGCATCTCGGCCGCCGAGCTCCGGGAGCGGCAGGAGTTCGTGTACGAAGCGGCGTTGCGCATGCGCGACCGCTTCCTGCACCAGGAGGTGTGGGAACGGCTGGGCGTGTCGGCCCGGGCGATGATGCCCTACTTCATCCGCCAGAACAGCGAGGAGGAGATCCTCTTCCAGCGGATGCTCTTCGCCAAGATCGTGCCGAACTGCAAGAAGCTCGGGCTGCTCGACGGCCGCGACGGCTGGTTGCGCGAACGGTTCACCGAGATGGGCGTGATCGAGTACGAGGACTACGTCGACACGAGTGTGGAGTACAGCGAGCTCAACGCGATCGAACGCGACAGCGAAACTGCGGCTCTCGCGCAATGAACCTGAGCGGTGCCCGTGTCGTCATCACGGGCGGATCGCGGGGCATCGGCGCGGCGCTGGCGACCGAGTGCGCGAGGCGCGGGTCGCGTGTCGCGCTCGTGGCCCGCTCGCGCGAGCAGCTCGACAAGCTCGCAGCCGATCTCGGTGGCGACGCATATCCGGCCGACCTCGCCGACGCCGACGCGATTGGGCCGCTCGTGGTGCGTATCGAAGCCGACGGCCCGGTCGACGTGCTCGTCAACAATGCGGGCCTCGACCTCACCGGTGCGCTCGTCGCGCTCCCGGCCGGCAAGATCGAGGAGCTCATTCGCGTGAACCTGCTGGCGCCGATCCTCTTGTGTCGCGCCGTCATCCCCGGCATGCAGGCGCGAGGTGGCGGCCACATCGTGAATGTGTCGTCGCTCGCCGGCACCAATGCCTTACCGGGCGTGTTGCCGTACTCGAGCTCGAAGGCGGGCCTGAGTCATTTCACCGCCGGGCTGCGCGCCGAGCTGAAGGGCTCGGACGTGACGACGACCCTCGCCGAGATCGGACCGGTCGAGAGCTCGATGATGGACAGCCTGCGAGGCCATGCACCGACGCAGCGCGCACTTGCGCGTCTCGCCCGGCTCCATCTTTCGGTCGATCTCGACATGCGAACCGTCGTCGACGCGCTTGTCGACGCGATCGAGCGCGAGCGCCGGCACGTGCGTCTCCCGAAGCGGGACGCGTTGTTCCCGTTGTTGACCGAAGCGCCCAGGCGCATGACCGAATGGCTGCTGGCAGGAGTGAGATGAGATGACGATCCCCAAGAAGCTCGACGACCTCACGTCCGAATGGTTGAGTGACGTGCTCGGCCGGCACATCACGGAGGTGCGCGGAGAGCCCATAGGTGTCGGTATCGGCCTCGTCGGTACGTTGTTCCGGCTGACGCTCACGGGCGACGGCGAGCCGGCGACGATCATCGCCAAGCTCGCGGCACCGACGGACGAAGGCCGCTTCGTCGCCACGATTCTCAACATGTACGGCCGCGAGGTCGGGTTCTATACGCAACTCTCCGAACGCACGCCGATCGGGCATCCGAAGTGCTACTACGCAGCTCACGACGACACCACCCAGGACACGGTGCTGCTCCTCGAGGACGTGTCGGAGCGCGGCACGCTCCAGGATCAGCTCACGGGATGCGAGGTGGACGCGACCAGGCCCGCATTGCGCACGCTCGCGAAGCTGCACGCCGCGTTCTGGGACGACCCGACGCTCGCGGACTGCCCGTTCCTGCTGCGGCTGTGCGACGACCCGTATCCGGGTGCGGTCGCTTTCGCGTACGAGACCGCCTGGCCACGGGTCCAGGAGTTCTTCCCCGAGCAGATGACCGAGCAGGTCGTGGAGTTCGGCAACGCCTATGCGGCGCGCATTGCACCGTTGTTCGCGAAACTGTGCGACGGGCCACACGTGCTGTCGCATGCGGACTGGCGGCTCGACAATCTCTTCCTCACGCCGGGCGGCGAGGTCATCAGCGTCGACTGGCAGCTGATCGACCGCAGCGTCGCGCCACGTGACGTCGCGTACTTCGTGAGCCAGAGCGTGAACGTCAAGGAGCCGGAGGATCAGCAGTATCTGTTCTCGACCTATCTCGAGGAGCTTGCGAGCTTCGGCATACAGCCGGACCGAGACTGGGCATGGGAGATGTACCGGTACGCCACGATGTTCGGGTTCGTGTATCCCGTCGTGGCGGCGGGTGCGTTGACCATTGAAGATCCGCGTCACATGCAAATCACAGGCAGGATGCTGCAACGCTCGATCGCGGCGATCACGACGCTCGACGCCTTCGAGCTTCCGCTCTGAAGCACCGCACGACGGAAAAGTTGCGTAAAGGTGGCGGGTCCGTGTCACGGCAGGGTCCGTGCGTGACGTACTCTGGAACTACCTCGCCACCACGGCGACGTGTGCGCCTCCCCAGGTCCTCGGTCGGAGCACGGACGATGCACCACCGGTGCGGACCAGGGAAGGGCGAATGGCCACGCTCATCGACACGACTTCTCCTCAGGACGCGCGCGGGCACGAACCCGAACCGGACGAGATGCCGCGTTCGAGCCGTGCCGGCCTCGTCGTCGGCCGCGTCGTCACCGGTCTGCTCGTGATCGCGCCCGCCGTCGCACTCGCCATTGCCGTCCCGTTGCTGTGGGGACGCGCCGTCACGTTGCGCGACGTCATCCTCGCCGGCGCCTTCTACACGGTGACGACGCTCGGCGTCACGGTCGGCTATCACCGCCTGTTCACGCATCGCAGCTTCCGCGCCCGGCGTTGGCTGCGCATCGTGCTCGCCTCAGCGGGATCTCTCGCCGTCGAGGGGTCGGTCGTCGGCTGGGTCGCCGCGCACCGCAAGCACCACGTGTTCAGCGACAAGCCGGGAGATCCGCATTCGCCGCACGGCTCGGGCTCCGGCATTGCGGGCCAGCTCCGCGGCTTCGTGCACGCGCATGTCGGCTGGTTGTTCAAAGGCGACGCGACGTCGGCAGAGCGCTACGCGCCCGATCTTCTGCGCGATACCGACACGAAGATCATCAGCCGCCTGTTCCCGTTCTTCGCGTTCGTCTCGCTGGCGGCGCCGTTCTTCCTGGGCTGGACGCTCTCCGGCGCTCTCAGCGGCGCGTTCACCGCACTGCTGTGGGCGGGTCTCGCCCGCATGATGCTGCTGCATCACGTCACCTGGAGTGTCAACTCCATCTGCCACATGTTCGGCCGGCAGCCGGCGACACAGAAGGACGAGAGCCGCAACTTCGCGCCGCTGGCGCTGCTGTCGTTCGGTGAGTCCTGGCACAACATGCATCACGCGTACCCGTGCTCTGCACGACATGGCGCGTTGCCGCACCAGATCGACCTCTCGGCCGGCGTGATTCGGCTGTTCGAGCGGGCCGGGTGGGTGACGAACGTGAAGTGGCCGACGCCCGCGCAGGTCGCTCGCTGCCAGTCGACGTGAGCGGGGGTGCTCCGCTCCGGCCGATGCACGCTCCGTAGGGATCGTCCTCGATCACGCCTTCGACGTACGGCCGCGCTGCGGTTAGCGTTGCGTGCATGACCGACGTAGAGGTGGAACGCACGATCGCAGCGGCACCCGAGAAGGTGTGGGCCCTCGTCTCCGACGTGACGCGAATGGGGGAGTGGTCGCCCGAGACGGTCGGGTGCGAGTGGGTAGGTGACCCGAAGGAGCCGGTGATCGGCGCACGGTTCAAGGGCCGCAACCAGAGCGGATGGCGGAAGTGGTCGACGGTCTGCACCGTCGTCGAGGCAGCGGCCGGCAAGTCGTTCGTGTTCGACGTGAAGGCCGGTCCGTTCGACATCTCCCGGTGGGAGTACGCCTTCGAGCCGGCGGACGGCGGGACGCGCGTCACCGAGTCGTGGACCGAACGGCGCCCGAAGCTCATGGAGCTGATGAGCCGCCCGATCATGGGCATCAGCGACCGCGCGAGCCACAACCGCGCCACGATGCAGGCAACGCTCGAACGCCTGGCCGCGGCCGCCGAGCGCGCGGACGCATAGACGGCGAATCCCGGGCGTCAGCTCGGGTGGGCTTCTGCGTACGCCGCGAGGCGGCGGGCGAAGCCTCCGATCATCCGCCGGTACACGGCGGCGAGCAGCACTCCGGTGCCGGGAATGAGGGGCTCGAACGTCGCGCCCCACGTGATGACCGTGCCGTCGCCGTCGCGCCGGAAGTAGACGTCCGCGCGGTAATCGCCGACGGGCTGGCCGCTCAGGAGCACGTAGGCGTGATGGCCCGGCGGATCGTGGCGGACGACTTGCTCGCGCCCGAACCGCGGCCACCGCCCGACCTTGCGGATCGCACCGACGCCCCCGGGCGCGGGATTGCCCTCTTGCTCCCAGCTGCCGTGCGCGATCAGCGGGCCGGCCCAGAGCGGCCACGTCGTCGCGTCGGAGATGAGCTCGAACAGTCGCTCGGGCGGCGCGGCCGAACGCGCGGTGACTTCATATCTTGCCGTCCGCATCGCGCACGACGATACCGGCGCGCGGTGAGTGCGCGTCGAGCTACTTGCGGTGCCGGCGACGCGTCAGCGCCTGACGCAGCAACAAGAGGCCGGCGAGCGCGACGAGTTGCCCACCGAGCGCAATGCGTGTCACGTCGACCGCCGGCATCCACGAGACGTCCCCGTTCTTGATGATGAATGCACCGGCGGGCCGCACCTTGATACCGAAGCCCATACCGGTGCCGGATCCCTGCCCCTTCCCCTGAGGGTCCATCCCTCCGCCACCGCCGCCACCACCGCCACCGCGCACCTCGGCGGCGGGGATCACCGTCACGCCGTCCCTTTCGTACGCCTCGCCGAACACGTGCTTCACCGTCAGCAGGTCTCGGACTGCGTCGAGCCTGGTAAGCGCAGCATCTACACCGACATCCGCCATGGGTCCTCCCGAACCTCGAAATGGTCGAGATATCATGTACCCATTCAGCGCATGTCGGCGATCACTGCGATGATCTCGTCGCCGTAGCGCTCGAGCTTCGTCGGCCCGATGCCGGCGCAACGAGCGAGCTCGTCCAGCGATGTCGGCGCCAGTGTCGCGATTCCCGCCAGGTGCGTGTCGCTGAGCACGACGAACGCGGGCACACCGTCCGCGGTGGCGCGCTGCTTCCGCCACGCCTTGAGCGCGGTGACGAGCTCCGGCAGCGCGTCGGTTGCGGCAGCGATGGGCGCAGGTTTCTTCTCGGGTTTCCGCCGAACCGGCGCGCCGTAGTCGACAGGCGCGCGCGAGCGGAGCTGCTCGAGCAACGGCGACGGCGACTTCGCGTCGGCGACGACGTGCACCGCCGTGTCACCGCGTGTGATCGCGACGTGGAAGATGCGACGCTCCTCTTCGAGGTCGTCCGCGAGGGCGTGCGGCATCAGTCCGTCGTGCGCGCCGAGCACGACGACGTACGGCCACTCCATGCCCTTGACGCGATGCACCGTCGAGATCGCGACGCCCTCGTCGCGGGCAGGTTCGTCGATGGCCCGGAGGCGAGTGCGCATCCACTGCTCGAAGGCCGCAGGGTCGGGCTCGAATGTGGCAACGGCGATGAGCGCGTTGAGGTCGTCGCGGTGGCTGGCGTCGGGGCCTTTCCCCGAGAGGTCGAGGGTCGTGAGCGCCGCACCGAGGCCGATGTCATCGCGGATGCGGGTGAGGAGGTCGGCGGTCGTGGCGCCCTCGTTGTGCGCACGGCCGAGTGCCTCGAGGTCGTCGCAGAAGGAATCGAACTTGTCGGCGGCGGTCGCATTGAGACCGCTCGCGGCGCCACGCAGCTGCGGCAGACGCCAGTGCCGCCGGCGTTCGAACCGCTGCAGCACCTCGCGCCTGATCGAGCGGCTCGGGCGACGGGCCGCGACCGCGACGTCGCTGCCGGCGAGCTGCGTATTGCCGCCGGCGGCAAGCGCGAGACGAAGATACGCGAGCGCGGTGCGCGTGCCGGTGCGGTTGAGCACGGCGACACTGACAGGTGTCCAGCACGGCACATTGGCTTCTCGGAACAGGAGCTGGACCGGCAGCAGCGACGCGTTGACGCGGGAGAGCACGGCGAGGTCTTCTGGTTGCGCGCCGCCCTCGAGCCACGCGCTTGCCTGCTCGACGGCGGCGAGCGCCAGCTGATCGGGCGGGGATACCGCGATCGTGAGCTCGCCGTCGGTCTTGGCGGCGACGATCTCCTTGTCGATACGGGCGCGGTTGTAGGAGAGCAGGTTGCGACTCGCGACGACGACCGATGCCGGGCACCGGTAGTTGGTGGCGAGGGCATGGTGTGTGCCGCCCGGAAAGTACCGGTCGTAGTTGATGAGGAACTCGGGATCGGCGCCCGCGTACCCGTAGATGACCTGGTCGTCGTCGCCGACCGCGAAGACGTCGTACGCGGGCGCGGCGACGAGGCGCAGCATGAGCAGTTGTGCGGGCGTGAGGTCCTGGAACTCGTCGACGAGCAGGTGCCGGCATTCTTTCTGGATCGCACGTCGGACCTCGACGTTGCGGAGCAGCACCGCGATCGCGCCGTAGATCTGCTCGTCGTGGTCGATGCACCCGTCGGCCTGGAGCTTGTCGCGGTACTCGTCGAACATGTTGCCGAAGCCGGCGACGTCGTCACGTCTCGCCTCCACGACGTTCGGGTCGACGAGCGCGAGTCGCACCTCCCCGAGCGCTTCGAGGTAAGGGGCGTAGACGTCGGTGTTGGCACGCGGCTTCACCGGTACGAGCGCCTCGATCCGCCGCCGCATCTCCCACTCGTCGATCAGCCTGCTGTTGCCGTTGCCGCGGCGAAGGATGTCGTTCCCGAGTGAGTGCAGCGTGCGGATGCGATTGCGCGCGCCGGGTTCGATGTCCGAGAGGCGGTCACGCATCGTGTCCTTTGCCCGCACGTTGTACGCGACTGCAGTGATGGAGGAGGTGCTCCAGTTCCGTGCGACGAGCAATCGGAGCCGTTCCGTGAGCACGCGTGTCTTCCCGGAGCCCGCGGGCGCGATGACGCGTGCCGCTCCGGCGTCGTGGAGAACGGCGTCACGCTGGTCGGCGGCGAGGTCAGCATGTGTGCCGGCGAGGCGATCGGGAGCGAGCAGCCCCTGCTCGAGGGTGTTGCGGTGGACGAGCACGCAGGAGTCGGGGAGTTCGATGGTGCCGGCCCGTGGTCCGCCGTCACACCACGCGTGGGTGCCGTCCGGCAGGACGACATCGGCAGCATCCGACGGAGTGGCACCCAGCCGCAGGACTTCCACCGCAGGACCCCACACCATCCGCCCCGACCGGTTGTCATAGTTGTTGGAGCGAGCGAGGAAGTAGAGCCGCTCGCGACCGAACTCGAAGCGCGGTGAGCATTGATACGGCGGAGCGACGGTGGTCTCCGGTGCGCGCAGCTCGTCGACATCGCAGCGAAGCTCGACGACTACGGGAACGCGTCCCGACCACGAGCGGTGCAGCTCGTCGAGCGCTCCCGTGGGATCGCGCAGCACCGTGTCGTCGACCGTGACCTGTGAGGCACCCGTCCACGGGGAGGGGGCGACGTTCGATGCGCCGATCACCACGCCTCGCCCGAGACGGGCAGCAGTGCCGGATCCGAAGACTTCAGCCAAGCATCGAATAATGCCCGAACGATGAGACACCTCTACGATCTCGTCGTGCACCGCGCCCTCGGGGTCTGCATCGCCGTCGCCGCGATGGCTGCCGCCTGTTCGGTGCCGAAGGCCGCGGCCCCGCCGGCGTCGACGACATCGGCGACCGTTGAGGCCCCTGCCGGGCTCACCGTCGCTCTCGTGAGCGCCACTGCCGCGCAGCGCATCGACGGGTTCGGGGCGTCGGGGGCCTGGTGGCCGAACGATCTCGCGAAGTTCCCGCCCGCCGAGCAGAAGCTTGTCGCCGACAAGCTGTTCGGGCCGGACGGCATCGCCCTCTCGGCGTATCGCTACAACATCGGGGGTGGTGGCGCGGGTGTGAGGACGCCCGCCCGCGCGGCCAAGCAGCTCGCCGACGACACCGCGGGGCTCATCTTCCTCCGCGCTGCAAATGACGCGCATGTGCCGATCCTGACCGGCTTCGTCAACAGCGCGCCGCCCCGGTTCACCACCTCCGGCAAGGCGTGCGGCGGTGCGCTGAAGCCGGGCGCGGAAGACGCGTACGCGCAATACCTCGCCGGCATCGTCGAGCACCTCCACGACGACGAGCACATCACGCTCCAGTTCGTCAGCCCGATGAACGAGCCCGACAACAACTTCGGCGATTGCGGCCAGGAGGGCATGTCGGTGCCGGTCTCGCAGCGCGCCACCGTGGTGCGAGCGCTCGCGAAGGCGCTCGCACGGCACGCGCACTACGCCAAGGTCATCGCCGACGAGACCACCGCCGACGCGATCCTCGCGGCGGAGGCACCGCAATGGCTCGGTGTCCCCGGCACCAAGCACGACGTCGCCGCGATCGCGCACCACACATACGACTTCCCCGACGACGCGCTCCGCAGGCTCGTGCCGCCGATCGCCGCCCGCTTCGGCAAGCCCACCTGGATGACCGAGATCTGCTGCTACAAGGGCTCAGGTGGTGTTGCAACGAGCTTCGGGGCTCAGTACGACCCGACGATGACCCAGGGCTTCTGGCTCGCCGACCAGGTCTACAGCGACCTCACGGTCGCCGGCGACAGCGCCTGGTACTGGTGGACCGCGCTCTCGCCGTTCCTCGGCTGCGATCCGAGGGCCGACCCGCAGTGCCCGACCCGCAAGAACACGAGCGGGTGGAACGACGGCCTCCTCTACTACGACGAGCACTACGCGACGAGCGGCGTCACACAGATCTTCCCGACGAAGCGCTACTCGGTGCTCGGCCAGTTCAGCCGCTACGTGCGACCGGGCGCGTGCCGCCACGCGGTGACGGGCGCGCCCGCCGGCGTTCGCATGCTCGCTTTCGCCGAGGGCGACCGCTGGGTCGTGGTCGCGTGGAACGAAGGAGCGAACGAGCAGAGCCTCGGCATCGCGCTCCCGTCCGGCAAGGCGGCGCCGGCGGAGGCAACCGCGACCTTCACCAACGAGCACAGCGATCTCACGCGAGGCGCGACACCCGTCCGTACGAACACGGGCAGCTGGCTCGTCACGCTCCCGCCCGGGACGATTGCGACCTACACGTTCGGATAGCTCCGCCGCCGCAACGCCTCCGCGAGGCCGGGCGGATCTGCGACCGTGACGGTCAGCCCGGGGTGACGCAGCACACCGAACGGGTCGAGCGCGGGGACCGGATCGCGGAACAGCATGCACACACCGGCAACCGTCGACGTGCCGAACGTGACGCCACGATCCGCGAACGACAGTCGCGGGCCGATCGCCTTGAACCACTGGTACGGCCCCGTGACGCATACGTCGCGCACGTTCTCCAGGGGCGTAAGCACCCGCCAGGGGCCAAAACGCGCCAACAACCGATCATGCGCGGTCAGCACTACGTACGCGGTGCCCGGCGTCACGCCCATGCCGAACAGAACGGGCAGAAACCGCGAGTCGAACGCGAAATCGAAGCGCTCGCGCGCGCTCATTGCACGCCGCCTGCAGTGCCCCGCGCGTCCCGACGCGCGCCGGCGACGCCGTTCGGAGCGCGATGCGCGACAGACGTTGTCGAGAAATTGAGGGTTTGGTGTCCGGCAAAGGTCCGAGTTGCGTCGGTAATCAGTCCGTTGCGTGCAAAGAGCGTTCCTGTCACGTCGAGCAACCGATCGTCACGGTCGGCAGCGATTGCCGGACACGTCACCATCCCGTCCTCCGAAGGCACATCGACCACCTTTCTATACGCCGCGTAAAAGGCCGGCCGCGTCCTGTCGTCATCGTTTCGGTGATTACCCACCTGCCGCCGCGCAGCGCGCACCCCGCGCGGACGAAACGGCCCGTTCGGCCGTTTGGAGGTCGCGAAGGTGGGCGTGTTTGACGCGCCACGCTCAGAACCGGATGAGCGCGGAGATGAGTCTTCCACGACATCTCCCGAACCATCTCGAACGCGGTTCGGGAGGCGAACGGGCCTCCGACACCGAGGGCCGTGGTAGGACAACCGTCGGACGGCGGCGTCACGAGGCCCGCGCCGGGTGTTCGTGAACGCGCATCCAGATCCCCCGACGGCCGCGGGCAGGAGGGGCGCTCCCGGCCGTCGCCCTTCCCTCGGCACCCCCGAGGCCGAGGGAACCCTCCAGCAGGTGCCGATCCCCACCGATAAGTCCTGGTGAGTACCTCGCGGGGCAGCCTCGACCGCGCGCTCGACCAGGCGCGCGCCGGTGACCCGCGGGGTTTCGACGCGCTCTTCCGCGCGACGGGCGCTGCGGTCGCGGGCTATCTCCGGGCGCGAGGCGTGAGAGATCCGGAGGGTCTGGCCAACGATGTGTTCGTGCGTGCCTTCCGGACACTCGACACGTTCGAGGGTGACGGGGAGCGCTTCCGGTCGTGGCTGTTCACGA
The DNA here is from genome assembly GCA_035631895.1 of Acidimicrobiia bacterium. Lineage (GTDB taxonomy): Bacteria > Actinomycetota > Acidimicrobiia > IMCC26256 > PALSA-610 > DASQHW01. The sequence continues at coordinate 14,073 of DASQHW010000482.1, forward strand.
TCGCGCACAATGCGGCAATTGACGACGCTCGCCGCCGAAGGCGCCGGGTCGTCGAGGTGTCGTTCGAGGCAGCACCCGACCGCGCCGGCGGCGACGTGGAGGTCGATGCCGCCGCGCACCTCGCGCACGAGCGAGTGGCGGTGCTCCTGTCAGTGCTCTCGCCCGACCAGCGTGAGGTGTTGCTGCTGCGCGTCGTCGCCGATCTCTCGGTCGAGGAGACCGCGGCGGTCCTCGGGAAGGGCTACGAGGCGGTGAAGGCGCTCCAGCGGCGGGGTCTGGCATCCCTGCGCCGTGCCCTTTCCTCCGAGGAAGGCGTACCGCAATGAGCGCCGACGGCGTTCACGGCAATGAGATGGACGAACCGCACGACTTCGACGATGCTGCTGCCGACGCTCTCATCGGAGGCGCCGGTGCGGACATCGACCGCCGGGTCGCCGAGACCCTCGGTGAGATGCGGGCCGCCTACGTCTCGACCCCGCCCGCCGTCGGCGCGACGCTGGCGGCATTGATCGGAGCCGCCCCGCCGGTCGCCCCCCGCGCGGTCCGGAGGTCCGAACGCGTGCGGTCGTCGGTGCTCGCCAAGGTGGGCGCCGCCGCAGCGGCAGTCGTCGCGGCCACCGGCGGCCTGGCCGTCGCCGGCGCGCTCCCCGCGCCCGTGCAGGATGCGGTGTCGCACCTCGGTGTGGGCAGCCCCGCGCATGGTTCGGGTGACAAGGATGTCAAGCACGGCGACACGAACGGCGACGATCGCACACCGACGTCGCACGGCAAGGGTTCGACCACGAGCGCGGCCGGGTCGGAGACGTCCACCACGACACACAAGGACAACCACGGTGGCGACGTGTCGGGCGTCGCGCACGATCCCACGCTCGAGGGCTGCGCCCACGGCCAGGCCGTCGCCGCAGTCGCCTCGGGCGGCAAGTCGCAGGGCAAGTCCTGCCCCACCACGACGACGACGGTCGCCTCGGGGAACGGGCAGCCGGGCGCAACCACGACAACGACGACTGTGGATCACGGCGGCCACGGCCAGGGGAATGGCTCGAACAACGGCAAGGGCAATTCAGGTGGTGCCCAGAGCCACGGCAAGGGTCATTAGCAACCTCAGCGGCAGCGGCGATTGACTTACCCGTTGCTTGATCGTCGTTCCGGCCCGCGCCAATGACGGTGCGGGCCGGCGCCGCGTACGGGCGCGATCGCTAGGGTCGGGCGATGCCCGGCTCCATTCTCGGCACCGCCGTACGGCGCGTCGAAGACCCCGACCTGCTCGTCGGCGACGCGCGCTTCGTCGACGACCTGACCCTCGAGGGTGCGTTGCACCTGGTGTTCGTGCGCTCGACGTACGCGCACGCGCGGATTGTCTCGATCGACACCGGCGAGGCGCGCGCGTTGCCCGGCGTTGCCGCGGTGTTCACGGCCGCCGACCTGCAGCTGCCGCCCTACGAAGGCCTGATGACGCTGAACGACAAATGCAAGCGGCCGCCGCTCGCCGACGGCAAGGTGCGGTTCGTCGGTGACGCGGTCGCGGCGGTGCTCGCCGAGACGCGCACCGCGGCCGTGGACGCGGCCGAGGCGGTGATCGTCGAATACGACCCGCTGCCTGCCGTCGTCGATCCCGAAGCCGCGCTCGCACCCGACGCTCCACTGCAATTCGAGGAGCTCGGCACGAATCTCGCCGCCGCGATCCGGCCCCGGTCGGCGGACGACGTGCTCGCCGGCGCGGACGTCGTCGCACGAGCGCGCATCGAGAACCAACGCATCGCGGTCATGCCGATGGAGGGCAGCGCGATCGCCGTGCTCCCCGGCGATGACGGCGACGGCCACGAGCTGACCGTGTACGTGTCCACGCAGATGCCGCACGGCTTCGCCGGCAAGGTCGCGCCGATGTTCGACCTCGAGCCGGCGCGTGTGCGTGTGATCGCGCCGCACGTCGGCGGTGCGTTCGGCGGCAAGCCCGGGCTCGCGGCCGAGCACTGCGTCGCGGTCGCGGCCGCGCGGCGGTTGCATCGGCCGGTGAAGTGGGTCGAGACGCGTTCCGAGAACCTGATCGCGATGCCGCACGGGCGCGGCCAGGTGCAGTACGCCGAGCTCGGGTGCAAGCGCGACGGCACGATCGTCGGCATGCGCGTGCGCATCGTCGGTGATGCCGGTGCGTACGCGGGGTTCGGCGGCGCGCTCGCCATGGGCCCGACCCGCGTGATGGCCCAGGGCGTCTACCGCATCCCCAAGATCTCCTACGAGTGCGCGATCGCGTTGACCAACACGACCCCGATGGGCGCCTTCCGCGGCGCGGGCCGTCCGGAGGCGGCGGCGATGCTCGAGCGCATGATGGACATCGCGGCGGCGAAGCTCGGCATCGACGCCATCGAGATGCGGCGCCGCAACTTCCTGCAACCCGACCAGTTCCCGTACACCACGGTCATGCGCGCGAACTATGACAGCGGCGACTACGACCGCGCGCTGACCGAGGCACTGCGCGCGGCCGGATACGACGACCTGCGACGTGAGCAGCGGGCAAGGCGCGTACATGGCGACCGCCGCCTGCTCGGCATCGGTGTGAGCGCGTATGTCGAGATCACCGCCGGCGGGGGAGGAGGGG
>DASQHW010000483.1:0-7076 GCA_035631895.1 Acidimicrobiia bacterium
ACGGCGCACGGGGTGCCCGACCACCGAGCACATCCGCCGCACCATGCGTTTGCGGCCCTCTTTGACGACGATCTCCAATGCGGTCGTGCCGCCGCCGGACGTCTGGATCAGCCGAACACGTGCCGGCTGTGTCGGGCCGTCGTCCAGCTCCACGCCCTCGCGCAACGCGCGCAGCGCGCCGGGCCCCGGTGTGCCGTCGACCTCGACGAAGTACTCCTTCTCGACCCCGTGACTCGGATGGCTGAGCAACTGTGTGAGCTCCCCGTCGTTCGTCATCACCAGCAAGCCCTCGCTGTCGAGATCGAGCCGCCCGACCGAGAAGACGCGCGGTTCGGGCGGCAGGAGGTCGAACACGGTGGCGCGTCCTTGCGGATCGTGCGCGGTCGTGACATATCCGGCCGGCTTGTTCAACAGCCAGTGCACGATGGTGCTGTCGACGACGACCGGCACACCGTCGAGCGCGACGTGATCGCGCGTGGGATCGACACGCCGTCCCAAGGCCGCGACCTCACCGTTCACGGTGACGCGTCCGGCGGCGATCAATTCCTCGGACGTTCGTCGTGAACCGACGCCGGCGCGCGCCAGCACCTTCTGCAGACGCTCGCCCTCGGTCAAGCCTCTTCGGAGAGGTCGACCGGGCCCTCGCCGGCCTCGCCGTCGGCCTCGGCCGTCGCGTCTGCGGCGTCGGCCGGGAGCCGCAGCCCGCGCTCGAGCGCCTCCACGATCGACGAATCGGGGACGAAGTCTGCGAGCGCGGGGAGCTCGTCGAGCGTGTCGAGGCCGAGACGTTCGAGGAACAACCGCGTGGTGCCGAACAGCACCGGGTTCCCCGGAGAGGGATCGTGCCCGAGCTCCTCGACGTACCCGCGCGCGACGAGAGTCTTCAGGGTCGCGTCGACGTTGACGCCCCGGATCGCCGACAGCTGCACGCGCGAGATCGGTTGTTTGTACGCGACGATCGCGAGGGTTTCCAGCGCCGGCCCCGACAAACGCGCGGTCTGGCCGTCGAGCACGAAGCGTTCGACGTAAGCGAACGCGTCGGGATGTGTCTGGAAGCGGTAGCCACCGGCGACACGCGCCATCTGGAAACCACGGCCCTGCGTCTCGTACTCGGCCGCGAGCTCGCTGCACAGGGCGTCGATCTCGTCGACCGGGAGCTCCAGCAGCTGGGCCATGACCGTAGGGTGCACAGGCTCGGTCGCGGCCAGCACGATCGCTTCGACCGCACGGCGCATCTCCGGATCGCTCATGATGCGGGCTCGTGCTGCTCGACTCGTGCCGCGGCGGGTGTCGAGCGTTCGTCGTCTCCCCACTCCTCGAGCGACGAGAGATCGAGCGCGACGCGCTCCCCCGGTGCGAGCGGGCGCACGACGAGTTCGCCGAAACGCTCGACCTGTTCCAGGTCGACGATGCCCTGCTTGAACAGCTCGAGCACCGCGAGGAACCGGACGATCATCTCGAGTTTGTGGTCGACCCCGAACGTCAGCTCGCGGAAGCGGATTGCGCCATGGTCGGGAAGCAGCGCGAGGACGGTCTCGATCGCGTCGCGCACGCTGGCGCGGATCGGCGCGACGTGATCGGTCTGGACCTCCTCCACCGGCTTCGGCAAGAGCCCCCGGCGCGCGGCTTCGAGCAACGCGTCGAGCGGGACGCGCTCGAGCGGATCGGGGGCGAGTGAGCGGAACGGCTCTTCCGGTCCGGCGGTACGGGGGACGCTCCGCCGGGCATCTACGAGCCGCTCGTGGAGCACCTTCGCCGCATCCTGGAAGGTCTTGCACTCGAGCAGGCGAGCGAGCAGGAAGTCGCGCTCCTCGAAGCGCATGAGCTCCTCGTCGAGGTCGACGTCGTCACGTCCGGGCAGGAGGCGCCGCGCCTTGAGGTCGACGAGTGTCGCCGCGATGAGCAGGAACTCGGTTGTGACCTCCAGGTCGACGTGGTCCATCCGCGCGACCTGGGCGCAGAACGCATCGACGATCGGGACGAGCGAGATCTCCCAGAGGTCCACCTCTTCTTTCAGGATGAGGTGCAGGAGAAGGTCGAACGGGCCTTCGAAGACCGGCGTCGAGACCTCGTACGGCACGATAAAGACGGCTCCCTCGCTACGACGCACCCTCCGGCGCGCCTCCGTGCGACCGTACCGGCAGGTTACCCGGCAGGAATCACAGTGATGTGGTACATGGCGAATGGCCAGGCCAGGACGGGTGCGCCCGGTAGCGTGCGCGGTCATGCCGAGGGTCTTCTCCGGGATCCAGCCGACCGGTGAGCTGCAGCTGGGCAATTACCTGGGCGCGATCGCCCGATGGGTGGCGCTCCAGCCCCCGGCCGGCTCCCCGGCCGCCGAGGCCCACGAGGCCATCTTCTGCGTCGTGGACCTGCACGCGCTCACCACTTCGTGGGACCCGTCCGAGCTCGAGCGACTGACCCGGCACGTCGCCATGATGCTCATAGCAGCAGGCCTCGACGAGCACCGGTCATTGCTCTTCGTACAGAGCCACGTACGCGCGCACACGGAGCTCACGTGGATCCTCAACGGCATCGCGACCTTCGGTGAGCTGCGACGCATGACGCAGTTCAAGGAGAAGGCGGCCAAAGGCGGGCAGGGGCAGGAGTCGGTCAGTGCCGGCTTGTTCGACTATCCCGTCCTGATGGCCGCCGACATCCTGTTGTACGACACCGAGGAGGTACCGGTCGGCGACGACCAGCGCCAGCACGTCGAGTTGACCCGCGACGTCGCGCAGCGTTTCAACAAGGCGTTCGGCGACACATTCGTCGTGCCGCGGGCGACGTTCCCCGAAGTCGGGGCGCGGATCATGGACCTCCAAGATCCCACCAAGAAGATGTCGAAGTCGGACGACTCGGCGATGGGTTGTGTGATGGTGCTCGACGACCCGACGGTCATCGCGAAGAAGATCAAGTCGGCGGTCACCGACTCGGGCACCGAGGTCCGCCACGACCGCACGAACAAGCCGGGTGTGTCGAACCTCATCGAGATCTACGGCGCGGTGACCGGGACACCGATCGCCGAAGTGGAACGCGAGTTCCAGGGCAAGCAGTACGGCGGTTTCAAAGGCGCGGTCGCCGACGCCGTCGTCGAGTATCTCCGGCCCGTGCAGGACCGCTACGCGCAGCTCGCCGCCGACCCCGCCGAAGTCGACAAGCGGCTCGCGCGCGGCGCCGACGTCGCCGACGCGATCGCCGAGAAGGTGCTGAAGCGCGCAACCCGTGCGGCGGGCCTGCTCCCCCGCGCCCGCTCGTGAGCAACTCCCGATCGCGGGCTACTTGCTCTTCCAGGGTGTCGGGTGCGAGAGGTCGGTGGGGCACGGCTGGTGGCCCGAGACCTCGCCGAGGTCCCGTCCCGCAACCAGCAACCGGCTGACCGTCAACGTCTGCAGCACGACAGCCTGACCACCGCAGGCCGCGACGTCGACGTCGAGCCCGATCCCCGCGGCGGTCATCTGTTCCTCGTTGAGCTGCGGGTAGGCCCCGGTCTGCGCGTACTGCTGGTCGAAGAACGACGCCGCGTGCCGGAGGTCGTGGCCCGCGCTCGCGTCTTGCACGTCGCCGCGGATGTGATCGATGAAGCCGTTGACGGTGCCGGAGACTCCGCCGGGCTGTTCGCTCGCCCACGCGAACCATGCAACGAGCGCGACCGCGAGGAGCGAGAGGAACCATGACCGGCCCGAGAGTCTCCGGCGCCGGCGCCGTCGCCGCGCCGGCGCAGGCTCGAAGGGCGCCCGCGCGACGTGGCGCCTGCCGGGCGGCACGGCGCCGGACGGTGGCGGCCCGGCATCCAGCCGCACGAAGTAGCTGTCGGACGCCTGACGAGAGCCGTGACCCACGAACATCTATCGGCGCCGGACGTGACGAGATTCACTCTCGCCGTCGGCGATCGCCAGGATCTCGCAGATCTCCGCCGGGATCCGGCTGGCCGGCCACCGCTCCCGGCGATGGTGTGCGCCCGCCCAGGCAGCCACCTCCGGGCGCGCACCGGCGGTTTCGAGGAGCGCCGCACCGGCATCGTCGTGGGCGATGTAGCGACCGATGCGGTTGGACCATCGGCGCACGCGGCCGTTGCCGACGACGCCCGCGACCACGGTCGCGGCAACGCGCGCGCCGGTGCCGAGCCCGGCGCCGGTCTTCCCGGCATCGTGCAGCAGCGCGGCCGCGAGCCAGCGTGGGTCGGCGTCGGGACCCAGCTCGCGCGCCGCACGGTGCGCGACCGCGACGGATTCGGCGCGGTCTGCCGGCCCGAGCGTCTCCCACACGGCGAGCTCCGGCGGGGTGAGGACCCGTTGCACCCAGGCACGCTCCGCGCTCTTCACCGTCCGCGGCCGGAGCGACGTCAGAAAACGCGTCGTGAGATGCGCGGCGCGGCTCACCGGAGGACGAAGCGATAGAGCCGCGCAAGGAACGGATCGAACACCTTGCTCGGGAAGCTCGTCAGGAACACGAGCAGGAAGAGCACGAGGATCCCGTACTGGCGGAACTGGTACCACCTCGGCAACCAACGGGGCGGGAGCACGCGCTCGACGATCGCGGCGCCGTCGAGCGGCGGGATGGGCAAGAAATTGAAGACGCCGAGGAACAGGTTCACGATCGCGAACAACAGCGGGAAGAGCACCACCGACGGAAGCTGGTCGAGGTAGATGATCGACTGGCCCGTTCCGTGGAATTGCCACCGCGCGAAGATCGCCGCGGCCGATGCGAGCAGGAAGTTCGTCCCCGGACCGGCGAGCGAGACGAACAGCATGTCGCGCCGGCCGTTGCGCATACGTGACGGGTTCACCGGAACGGGTTTCGCCCATCCGATGACCGGGATGCCCGCCAACGCGCCGAGGGCCGGAAGGATGATCGACCCGAACGGATCCACGTGCGGGACGGGATTCAGTGTCAGGCGCCCCGCCCGCTTGGCGGTGTCGTCACCGAACCACAATGCGACGACGCCGTGACTGATCTCGTGCAAGATCACCGCGACGACGAGCGCGACGAAATAGACGACCGTGATGCGGTCGAGATGCACGACGCGTCAACGGCGCTTGGACGCGCAGGCGATGCACAGGCGCGCGGCCGGCATCGCCTCGAGCCGAGCGTCGGCGATTGGACGACCGCACGACTCGCACAGCCCGTAGGTGCCCTGTTCGATCTTGCCGAGCGCGGCGTCGATGTCCTGCAGCGTCTCCCGCAGCGTGCCGGCAAGAGCCTGGACCTCGCCCCGCTCCGCGGTGACTTGGCCGGAGTCCGCAAACCCTTCGTCGAAGGAATCCCGGTCCACGCCCAGGTCGAGCAACTGTCCCGTCACACGGTCGTGCTCGGCGAGGAGCTGGGCGCGCCGCGTTGCAGAGGTCGTCTCGGCCATATCCGGATGTTACCCCCGGGGGGCGCCTCGGAGCCTCGGGGAACCCGGTGATTCGTCGGCCGCCTGGCGTGCTCAGCGTGCCATCCGAGCCCTCGGATGGGCCGCCTCGTACACCGCCCGCAAGCGAGACGGCGTGACCTTCGTGTACACCTGCGTGGTCGAGATGCTCGCGTGGCCGAGCAGCTCCTGCACGACCCTCAGGTCCGCACCATGGTCGAGCATGTGCGTCGCGCAGGAGTGCCGCAGTACGTGCGGGGAAAGTCGCTCACCGAGGGCGACCCGTTCACCGGCCCGGCGGACGATCTGCCAGCACGCCTGCCGAGAGATTCGTCCACCGCGCGCATTGAGGATGACGGCATCCGCGTCGCGGTGCCGGCTCGCGCGTGAGCGGCGCAACGCGAGCCTTCCGTCGCGAAGGTACGCACCCAACGACCGCTGCGCCTCTCGCCCGAGCGGAACGACGCGCTCCTTGTTGCCCTTGCCGACGACGCGCACCATCCCGTCTTCGAGGTCGAGCTCGGAGAGATCCAAACCGACCGCTTCACTGATGCGGATGCCCGTGCCGTACAGCAACTCCAGGAGCGCACGGTCGCGCTGCGCGAGCGGGTCGTCGCCCGTCACCGCGGTGAGCAGCTGCTCCACGTCGGCCTCGTCGAGCGCCTTGGGGATGCCCTGCGGAACTCGTGGCGCACCGACGTCCTCGCTCGGATCGCCGTCCACAAGGCCTTCCCGCGCGCAGAACCGGTGGAACGATCGAACCGCGACGACGCCGCGCGCGACGGACGCGGGCGCGAGCAACCGGCGTCCGTCCTCGTCCACGAGCGACTCGAGGTGACCCACGTACGCGTGGACGGCGTCTTCGCCGATGTTTGCCGGATCATCGACACCCCGCGCCCGGAGGAACGCGGCATAGCGACGGAGGTCGCGTCGGTACGCGGAGAGCGAGTTGGCGGCGAGGCCACGCTCGACGGTGAGCCAGTCGTCGTGCTCCGCGAGCAGCCGCGCGAGCTCGTCGTCAGGCATCGCTGCTCCCGTGGTCAACACATCCGACAGATATGTCGGCAACCGTGACCACGGGCGGGATCATGTGCCGAGCGCGGGAGCGGCCTCGGTGATCGGCAGTCGGGGCAGGCGTCCGTCCGCACGCTCGAGGGCGGCGCGCACGAACGCGGCGAACAACGGATGCGGCCGGTTCGGCCGGCTCTTGAACTCGGGGTGTGCCTGCGTCGCGACGAAGAACGGGTGCGTGGTCGCCGGCAACTCGACGAACTCGACGAGCAGCCCGTCGGGTGACGTGCCCGAGAGCACCATGCCGTGCTCCTCGAGCACCTGCCGGTAGCGGTTGTTCACCTCGTACCGGTGCCGGTGGCGTTCGTAGACGACTTCCTCGCCGTAGGCCTCGCGGGTGATCGATCCCGGGACCAGACGCGCCGGGTACGCGCCGAGCCGCATCGTGCCACCCATGTCGACGACGGCCTTCTGCTCGTCCATGAGATCGATGACGGGGTGCGGGGACAGCGGATCGAACTCGGAGCTGTTGGCGCCGGCGAGCCCGCACGCGTCGCGCGCGAATTCGATCACCGCGCAGTGCAGCCCGAGGCAGAGGCCGAGATACGGCACGCGATGCTCACGGGCGTACGCCGCAGCCGCGATCTTGCCTTCGATGCCGCGCACGCCGAACCCACCGGGGACGACGATGCCGTCGAGGTCGTGCAAGCGT
>DASQHW010000484.1:0-2623 GCA_035631895.1 Acidimicrobiia bacterium
CGCAGCAGTCGGCAGGTACAGGGTGAACACGGACCCTTCGCCCTCCCGCGACTGCACGGCGACCTCGCCGCCGTGCGCCTGGGCAACGTGCCTGACGATCGACAGCCCGAGCCCGGTGCCACCCGTCTCGCGACTGCGAGCCCGGTCCACCCGATAGAAGCGCTCGAAGATGCGCTCGAGGTCGCGCGTCGGAATGCCGATGCCGCGGTCGCGCACTGAGATCGCGATCCGCTCGCTGGACATGCATGCGCCGATCTCGACCGGGGCATCCGGTCCCGAGTACTTGATCGCGTTGTCCAGCATGTTCACGAGCGCGCTGCGGAGCTGGCGAGCATCGCACACGACCTCGACATCCGGTGGCTCGGGCGTGACGCGCAACGGCACCTGCGCGGCATCAGCCGCTGCCTGCATCACGTCCACGGCATCGGAGATCAGCAGGCGGATCGGCAGCGGCTCGCGCGTTGGAGCCTCCTGCGCCTCGATGGTGCTGAGGTCGAGGAGATCGTCGACGATACGCGAAAGCCTGTCGGCTTCCCGCACCACGCGGTCGGCGAGCCGCTGCATCACGGCGACGTCGTCGCTCGCGGCCATCGTCTCCGCAAGGAGCCCGAGCGCGCCGATCGGCGTCTTGAGCTCGTGACTCACGTTCGCAACGAAGTCGCGCCGCACGCTCTCGATCCGCCTCGATTCGGAGATGTCGCGTGTGAACGCGACCGCGCCGACCACCTCGCCGTCGCGACGCAACGGAAACGCGCGTAGCTGCAACACCTGCCGTGGAGGCCCGTAGAGCTGGATCTCGCGCTCGGAACTGTGCCCGAGCAGCGATTCCTGCAGGAGCTCGGCGATCGCCTCCTCGGCGAGGACTTCACCGGTGCGCGCGCCGGCGAACCTTCGCGCGACCGCGTTCCTCAACACTTCGCGTCCGATGCGGTCGACCACCACGATGGCGTCGGTGGACTCGTCGAGCGCCGCCAGGACCCAGTGCTGCACGGCTTCGGCATGCGCGACGCGGTCCTCCGAGTCGCGTCGCTCGTCCTCGATCGCCTCCGTGAGCGAGGCGTCAGCTGCGACGTCCGCAACACGTCGCGCGTCCGCGACCTCGCCGCGGTACGTCCGCACCTGCCGCGCCACGACGACGGCGAATGCCCACCCGCTCAGTGCGACGACTCCGAGGACGACGACGAGCGCCGTCACGACCTTGGCCCGCGACGCGGACGTCTCATCCGAACCGGCCGGTGATGTATCCCTCCGTCCGGGCATCGGAAGGGTTGGTGAAGAGCTTCTCGGTCGCGTCGTACTCCACGAGCCGGCCGACGCGGTGCTCGTGCGCATCGACCTCGGCGGTCATGAACGCGGTCATGTCGGAGACGCGGGCCGCCTGCTGCATGTTGTGCGTCACGATCACGATCGTGTACTCACGCTTCAGGTCGGCCATCAGATCCTCGATACGCGCGGTCGCGATCGGATCGAGCGCAGAGCACGGTTCGTCCATCAGGATCACGTCGGGCTCGACCGCGAGACACCGGGCAATGCACAAGCGCTGCTGTTGCCCTCCCGAAAGCGCAAATGCGGAGCCCTTGAGCTTGCCCTTCACCTCGTCCCAGAGGGCCGCCTGCGTCAGCGCATGCTCGACGAGGTCGTCGAGGCCCTTCCGGACTCCCTGGATGCGCAGGCCGAAGGCGACGTTGTCGTAGACGGATTTCGGAAAGGGGTTCGGCTTCTGGAAGACCATCCCGATCCGCCGCCGCACCTCGACGGGATCGACCTCCGGCGCGTACAGATCTTCACCGTGGTAGAGGAGCTCACCGAAGACCTTCGCTCCCGGCACGAGGTCGTTCATCCGGTCGAAAGACCGGAGCAATGTGCTCTTTCCGCACCCGGACGGCCCGATCAACGCGGTGATGTGCCGTTTGTGCACGTCCAACGAGACACCTTCGACGGCCACGTTCCCGGAATACGACACGCCCACGTCGCGCAGCTCGAAGACGAGCTCGGGAGCCACCGACTCCGCCTCGGCTGCCGGAGCGGCATCCCGTCGTACCGTCACCGTGGGCATCGCCATCTCGTTACCCTGTTCAGCTCCGGGTTCGGCTGGGCACACGATTCCTCGTAAGTGGGTGTTCCGGTGGGGCACGAACGCCTCAGCTTCGCGGCTGGTGGCGACCGAAGCCAAGCCCCCCGGCGATGTCCATGGTACGAAGTGCGACTGGCCATCCCGGAGATTCGGGGTAGCCGTTGGGTGAACTGGCGGTGAACAGGGCCGAGCCCGTCGGCGAGGTGGGCGCCCGACGGCGCCAGACTGCTCGCTCCCATGAACGGAGGTGGCATGCCCGAGTCCCGAAAGACCTTCGACGACCAGCTCGGGGAGATACGGGGGGAGGTCGTGAAGCTGGCGGCGCGTGCGTGCGAGCAGATCGGCGGTGCGACGCAGGCCCTGCTCGACGCCGATCTGAGCCTCGTCGATCGGGTCGACGATGCGTACAACCAGATCGAGCAGCGCGTGGTGCAGATCGAGCATCAGGTGTACCAGCTCTTCGCGCTCCAGCAACCGATGGCCTCGGACCTCCGCACGATGCTCGTCGTACTGCGCATCCTGCACGAGATCGAGCTGACTGCAGGGCTG
>DASQHW010000485.1:0-1832 GCA_035631895.1 Acidimicrobiia bacterium
AGCGCGACGACGCCGACGATCGACAGCAGTGATCCCACCGGATCGAAGCGTGCTTCTTGCGGGTCGCGCGACTTGGGAACCAGGAACTTTCCGGCGACGAGCGCGACGATGATGATCGGCACGTTGACGAGGAACACCGACCCGTACCAGAAGTGCCCGAGGAGGAAGCCGCTCGCTACCGGTCCGAGTGCGCCTGCCGCGCCCGTGACACTTGCCCAGATCGCGATTGCCTTCGGGCGCTCGTGCGGAGGGAAGACGTTGATGATGATGGACAGTGTCGACGGCATGATCAGGGCGCCGGCGGCGCCCATGACCGCGCGACAGGCGATCAGCTGCCACATCGCGGTCGACGCCGAGGCGAGGGCCGCGCCGACGAGGAACAGCACGAGCCCCATCTGCAGCGTGCCCTTGCGACCGAAACGGTCGCCGAGCGCGCCGGTCGAGAACAACAGGCCCGCGAAGACGAGTGAGTAGACCGCGACGACCCACTGCAACTGCGACTCGGTCGCGTGCAGGACTCGGGACAGCGTGGGGATCGCGACGTTCAGGCTGGAGTTCCCGACGAAGACGATCAGCAGGCTCAGGCAGAGGACTGCGAGCGCCCACCACCGGCCCTCGTGCGCGTGATTCTCGGTTGTCGCGTCGGCAACCATCGTGCTCCCGAGGAAGTGGAAGACGCCTTCCGGTTTGCGAGTATAATCGGAATCATGATTCCGCTTTCATCGGAGCGCCCCCGCCGGGCCGATGCCGTGCGCAATCGGGAGCGGGTGCTCGCGGCCGCAGAGGCCGTCTTCGCGGAGCACGGGCTGAAGGCGCAGGTCGAGGAGGTGGCGCGCCGCGCGGGCGTCGGCGTCGGCACGGTCTGCCGTCACTTCCCGACCAAGCAGGCACTCGTCGAAGCGGTGCTCACCTCGATGTTCGAGTCCGTGCTCGAACAGGCACGTGAAGCACTCGCCGGCGCGGATCCTGCCGAGGCATTCGAGCGCTTCTTCGTCAACCTCCCCGACTTCCACACACGGCATCGGGCGTTCGCCGAGCAGATGGCAAACGAGCTCGAGCTCACGGCGTTGCCCGTGCGCAACGAGCTGATGGGAGCCGTCTCCGAGCTCGTTGCCCGCGCGCAGGCGGCGGGCGCGATCCGGAGCGACATCGGGCCGGCCGACGTGTCGCTGCTGTTCTCGGCGGTCGCGCACGCGACCGCGATCCCGGGTGAGCTCCAACCGATGCTGCGCGAGCGCTACGTACGGATCATTCTCGACGGCCTGCGGCCGAACAGCTCGTCCGTGCTGCCCGGCCGGCCGCTCGATTTCGCACAGCTCCGACGGATGAAGCAACGCCGCGCGCGATGACCCGCGCCGCAACCGAAGGTGACATCACGGTGCACGGCGATCGAGGGCGTTGGGTCGCGCTCGTCATCGTGATCATGGCGGCGTTCATCGTCGTCCTCGACAACACCGTGCTGAACGTCGCGATCCCGACGATCCTGCGAGAGTTCCATACCACGTTGCCCAGCCTGCAGTGGGTCATCACCGGGTACGCCCTCACCTTTGCGACACTGCTCATCATCGGCGGCCGGCTCGGCGACATCTACGGCCACCGGCGCATCTTCATCATCGGGGCGGCATTGTTCGGCGTAGGGTCGCTGCTCGCCTCGGTTGCGACAACGGTGCCGATGCTCGTCGCGGGTGAAGCCGTCATCGAAGGCATCGGTGCATCACTCATGCTCCCGACGACGCTGGCGATCCTCTCGGTGACCTTCCGGGGTCGCGAGCGAGCGGCCGCATTAGCGGCCTGGGGCGCAACGGCCGGTGTCGCGGCCGCGCCCGGGCCGG
>DASQHW010000486.1:0-4562 GCA_035631895.1 Acidimicrobiia bacterium
TTACCTGTGTACCTGCTTCGCTGCTTCGCCGATGTCGACCTCGACGCGCTCGTCGGGCCGGCGCTCCTCGGTCGCCGCGTACGCCTCGTACGCGCGCTTGTCGCCGTCGGTCAGGGGCGGCGGCGCGATGCTGCGCGGCCACAGGCGTCCGGACCGCACGACGTTGACCTCCGCCGCGTACAACACGACGCGGGCCTGCAGGAAGATCCACAGGAGCAGGCCGATCACGGTCGCGAAGACGCCGTACACACTCTCGCTCATGCCCTTCAGCTGGTGCGACACGAACGCGCCCCCGACCGCCTGGAGCACCTCCCAGCCGATCGCCGCGACGACCGCACCCGGCCAGACGTCACCCCACGCGAGGTCGCGCGCGGTCAGCACACGGAACGCCAGCCCGAACAGACCGACGTTCAGCACGAACGCGACGACGACCACTCCGACCCGCACCCACCCGCCGAGGTTCGCCGAGCCGCCGCCGACGCCGCTCAGGACCGTCGTGACGATGATCCCCAGGCCGATCGTGCCGACCAACGCGAGGCTGCGCAAGATGCGCGGCACGAAGCCGGGCCGGGCCCGCATCGGCACCTCCCAGATGCGGTTCATCGCGTCCTGGGCGGCGTTGGCCAGACCGAGGCCGCCGTAGAAGGTGAAGACGATGCCGATTGCGAGGCCGACGCCGTTGCCGCGTACCGACCCGACGTTCTTCCGGATCTTGTCGCCGATGACCGGGAAGTCGGTGAGCGCGGAGTTGAGGATGTCGTGCTGCAGACCTGGATGCCCCTGCAGCACGAAGCCGAGCACCGTCACGAGCACGAGCAGCAGCGGGAAGAGGCTCATGAAGCCGTAATAGGTGATGATCGCGCAGAGATTTCCTCCCTGATCGTCCCCGAACTTCTTGACGACGGCGAAGACGAACGCGAAAGGGCGGTGGCGTTGCTGGAACTCGTCGACACGACGCAGGGCGCGCTGGAGATCCGGCATACGGTCCCGATTACCCCGATGCGCCGGGCCTCATCCGTTTGCCGGTATCCTGGTGTTCCGGGCCCCTTCCTTCGAGCCCGCGGCCGTCCCTCACCTGTTTCCGAACGGAGCCTCCCGAGGATCGGCCTCCGATACGACGCAACAGGAGCAAGTGTGACGACCTTCCGCGAACTCGGCCTCCAGGCCGAGTTCGTCGACGCCCTCGCCGGCCGGGACGTCTGCGGCAAGGCGAAGACCGGCTCGGGCAAGACGCTCGCCTTCGGTCTGCCGATGCTGCAAACAGTCGAGCCGGCGCGTCCGGGGCACCCGCGGGCGCTGGTCCTCGTCCCGACGCGTGAGCTCGCCAAGCAGGTCGTCGACGTGCTGAGCCCGCTCGGCAAGGTGTGCGGCGCGCGCGTCGCCGCGTTCTACGGCGGCACTTCCATGGAGCGCCAGATCCGCAACCTGCGCCGCCGCATCGAGATCGCGGTCGCGACGCCGGGTCGCCTGATCGACCTGCTCGACCGCGGCGAGCTCGACCTCGACGACATCTCGATCCTCGTCGTCGACGAAGCCGACCGCATGGCCGACATGGGATTCCTCCCGCAGGTCGAGTGGATCCTGCGGAAGGTGCCGAACGACCGGCAGACGTTGCTGTTCTCCGCGACGCTCGACCGCGAGGTCGACGTGCTGGTTCGCCGCTACATGCGCGACCCGGTGCGGCACGAAGTGGCGTCCGACACGCAGACGGTGGACGAGTCGATGCACCGGTTCTTGAAGGTGCACGAGCTCGATCGGGTGAAGGTGCTTGCGGCGATCGCCGGTGGCGTGTCGCGCACGATGGTGTTCGTCCGCACGAAGCGCGGGGCCGACAAGCTCGTGTCGCAGCTCAAGCGCGAACGCGTGCACGCGGCTGCCATTCACGGCGATCTGCGCCAGTCCGCCCGCGAGAAGGCATTGCGCGACTTCCAAGAAGAAGAGCACGGGGTGCTGGTCGCCACCGACGTTGCCGCCCGCGGCATCCACGTCGACGACGTGGACGTCGTGGTGCACTACGACCCGCCGGAAGAGCACAAGGCGTACGTCCACCGTTCGGGACGCACCGCGCGGGCCGGAAACGCCGGCATCGTCGTGACGTTCGTGCTGTGGGATCAGGAGCTCGAGGTGGAACGGCTCCAGCGCCGCCTCGGCATGCGCGAGCAGATCGTCGAAGTGTTCTCGAACGATCCGCGGCTCGCGGATCTCGCGTCGCTCGACAGCCCCGCCCCGCGCCGCAAGGTCGCGGCATCCTGACGGAGACTCGGCCCGGGAGCCCGGACGGCCGGTGGGTACCATGACTCGTCGTGACCCAGATGCAGCCCGACGGTAACGGCCCCGTGATGCCCGAGGTGGTGGACATCCCCAGTCCGGAGGGCGATGCGGCGCCGGAAGGTGAGCAGGTCGCACGCCCGACGAAGCTGATCCGCATCGCGTCGATGGTGCGGGCGCTCCTCGAGGAGGCTCGGCGCGCACCGCTGGACGACGTCGGCCGCCGCTCGCTCAAGGAGATCCACGAGCGATCGATCCACGAGCTCGAGGAGATCCTGTCTCCCGATCTGCGCAAGGAGCTCGAAGAGGTGACGTTGTCGTTCTCGAGCGACACGCCCAGTGAATCCGAGCTGCGGATCGCGCAGGCGCAGCTCGTCGGCTGGCTCGAAGGCCTGTTCCACGGCATCCAGGCCACCCTGTTCACCCAACAGATGCAGGCCCAGCGCCAGTTCGAGGACATGCGCCAGCGCCGCGCGCTCGAGATGGGCAGCAACCCGGGCCAGCAGCCCGGCGCGTACCTCTGACATGAGCGCGCCGGTGCCCCTGGGGAATTTCGACTGGGAGCCCGCGAGCTGGCGCCGTCATCGCGCCGCGCAGCAGCCCGAGTGGCCCGACCTCGCCGCCGTCGAGCAGGCCGTCGACGAGCTGCGCCGCATGCCGCCCCTCGTCTTCGCCGGCGAAGCACGGTCGTTGAAGGCCGCGCTCGCACGCGTCAGCGAGGGCAAGGGATTCCTGTTGCACGCAGGTGACTGCGCGGAGTCCTTCGCCGACTTCTCGGCCGACAACATCCGCGACAAGCTGAAGGTCATCCTCCAGATGTCGGTCGTGCTGACCTACAGCATCGGGGTGCCGACGCTGAAGATCGGCCGCATCGCCGGCCAGTTCGCCAAGCCCCGGTCGTCGCCCACCGAGACACGCCATGGCGAGGAATTGCCTTCGTTCTTCGGCGACATCGTCAACGACATCGCCTTCGATGCCGTCGCGCGCCGGCCCGACCCGTCGCGGATGGTCCGCGGCTACCACCAGTCGGCAGCGACGCTGAACCTGCTCCGGGCGTTCACGAAGGGCGGGTTCGCCGACCTCAACCGCGTGCACCAGTGGAACCTCGAGTTCATCGCGAGCGCGCGTGAAGGACGCCGGTACGAGGAGATCGCCGACGGCATCGAACGCGCGCTGCGGTTCATGGCCGCGTGCGGGATCGACCTCGAAGCTGAGATCCAGCTCCACGAGGTCGACTTCTACACGTCGCACGAGGCGCTGCTGCTCGGATACGAAGAGGCGCTGACGCGGCGCGACAGCCTGACCGGCGACTGGTACGACTGCTCTGCGCACATGGTGTGGATCGGCGAACGGACCCGCCAGCTCGACGGCGCGCACGTGGAGTTCCTCTCCGGCGTGCACAACCCGATCGGCGTGAAGCTCGGCCCCACGGCGACGCCCGACGAGGTGCTCGCGCTGTGCCGCCGCCTCGATCCGGGACGTGAGCCCGGTCGGCTGGTGCTCGTCAGCCGGATGGGCGACAAGCACATCGCCGAGAAGCTGCCGCCGCTGTTGCGGGCGGTGCAACGCTCCGGACACCCGGTCGTGTGGGCGTGCGACCCGATGCACGGCAACACCTTTGCGCTCGAGAACGGCTACAAGACGCGCCACTTCGACGACGTGATCCACGAGGTCGAGCAGTTCTTCGACGCGTGCCTCGCCGCCGACGTGATACCGGGAGGCGTGCACGTCGAGCTCACCGGCGACGACGTCACCGAGTGTCTGGGTGGCGGCGACGACCTGGTCGGCACCGATCTCGAACGCCGGTACGAGACCCGCTGCGACCCTCGCCTCAACGCGCGGCAGTCGCTCGACCTCGCGTTCCGCGTGTGCGAGCTGGTGCAGCGCTCGCGTTGAGCACCCACGCGCTCCCGGCGGGCGCCTCGTCCGCGCGGTTGCACGAGCTTCGGGAAGCCGCGTCCGTGCCGGCGTTGTTGTACTTCGTGATCGCAGGCACCCGGCCGTGAGCGCTTTCTCCCCCGGCCGCCGTGGTGCACGATTGAGAGAAGACCTTTATGGCTGACCGTCCCGCGAGCATCGACGACCTGGGCCCCAACGCGGGGCTCGTCGACGAGATGTATCGCCTCTACCGCGAGAACCCCGACGGCGTGTCCCCCGGCTGGCGCGACTTCTTCGCCGACTACCAGCCCCGCGCCGAGGTGCCCGCGACACCCGCACCGGCAGCGGCACCGTCGCCGGCCGTGACCGCGCCGGCCGCGGCGCAGGCGCCGGCCGCGGCGCAGGCGCCGGCCGCG
>DASQHW010000487.1:0-1515 GCA_035631895.1 Acidimicrobiia bacterium
CGTCGCGTGGCGCGACGACGTCGGGACCTGGCGGCGTGACCTCGAGGCGAAGTTGGATGCCGGTCAGGACGTCCGCATGGACGCCGAGGAGGGCGCACGCCTGGTCGAGGAGCTCGTGAAGCGTGCCGACCGCGCCACACCGGAGACCGAGAGCCTGCTGGCCTGGGCGCAGCGCTTGCGCGGCGGCATCGACGCGCAGACGCGGGCAGCCCTGTCGGCCCTCGTCGCGCTCGCACGCGCGCACCTGTGCCGCCCGGACGCCGTCGTCTTCGACGCGACGTCGCCGGTCTGGGTGGACCGGCCGCTCGCCGGCTGCTCTGCGTGGTACGAGCTGTTCCCCCGCTCGGCATCACCCGATCCGGCGCGCGCGGGCACGCTGGCCGACGTCACCGATCGTGTGCCGGACATCGCGGGCATGGGCTTCGACGTGCTGTATCTCCCACCGATCCACCCCATCGGGCACACGCACCGCAAGGGCGCGAACAACCGTCGCGACGCCGAAGCCGGCGACCCCGGAAGCCCGTGGGCGATCGGCAGCGAGTCCGGCGGCCACACCGCGATCGAGCCCGCGCTCGGAACGTTCGACGATTTCGATCGCCTCGTGCTCACCGCGCGCCGCCACGGGCTCGAAGTCGCCCTCGACCTCGCCTTCCAGTGCTCACCCGATCACCCATGGGTGCGCGAGCACCCGGACTGGTTCCGCCACCGCGCGGACGGGTCCATCGCGCACGCCGAGAACCCGCCCAAGAAGTACGAGGACATCGTGCCGCTCGACTTCGAATGCGAAGACCGCGCTGCGCTGTGGGCGGCGCTCCTGGACGTCGTGAGGTTCTGGGCCGATCGGGGCGTACGGGTGTTCCGCGTGGACAACCCGCACACGAAGCCATTCGGGTTCTGGGAATGGCTGATCGCGCAGGTGCGCCAGACGGATCCCGACGTGCTGTTCCTGTCCGAGGCGTTCACGCGACCACGCGTGATGGAGCGGCTTGCCAAGGTGGGCTTCGCGCAGTCCTACACATATTTCACGTGGCGCAACACCAAGCACGAGCTCGTCGAGTACTTCACGGAGCTCACGCAAGCGCCGCTCGTCGACTTCTTCCGGCCCAACGTCTGGCCCACCACACCGGACATCCTCCACGCCGCGCTGCAGCACGGCTCCCGGGGCACGTTCATCGCCCGGGCCGTGCTCGCCGCGTGCCTGAGCGCGAACTACGGGGTGTACGGGCCCGCCTTCGAGCTGATGGAGCGGACGCCGCGCGAGGAGGGCAGCGAGGAATACCTGGACTCCGAGAAGTACCAGATCCGTCATTGGGACGTGGACCGGCCCGACAGCCTTCGCCACTTCCTCGGGCGTCTCAACGACATCCGCCGCGCACACGTCGCGCTCCAACGCAACGAGACGCTGCGGTTCCATCACGTGGACAACGACCAGCTCGTGTGCTGGTCGAAGCAGGCCGGCAATGCCGACGACGCGGTGCTCTGCGTCGTCAACCTCGACCCGTGGAGCTCACAGGC
>DASQHW010000488.1:0-13919 GCA_035631895.1 Acidimicrobiia bacterium
CTACGTCAAGTCCACACCGTTCGTTCCGTGCATCGGCGCGCACTACACCAACGTCAGCAAGGCGGCGGCCTTCGATCCGTCCAATCCGTCCGAGCTGTTGTACGACGGCACCGATCCCAACTCGAAGATCGTCGGCCTCAGCTACCTCGTGTTCCATCACGACGGGCCGCCGCCCGGGTTCGCAGGCCCCAACGACTACTGGCACCAGCACAACGCGAACGGGGGCCTGTGCCTGAAGGGCGCGTTCGTGGTCGGTGACGAGAGCACGTCGCCCCAAGACTGCGCGCAGCGCGGCGGCCGGAAGGCGCTGCTGACCGACATCTGGATGCTCCACGCGTGGATCGTTCCCGGGTTCGAGTGCACCTGGGGTGTGTTCTCCGGCGAGTGCCCGGAGCTCGGCGGACGCTTGTGCGGCAACGCGTGGGAGTCGCCTGCGCCGAAGGACCTCTCGCAGTGCGCCTCACAGCTCGGCGCTTAGAGCGGAGACCACGCGGCGCTGCGTAGCAGGCGACTCTCCCAGTCGTCGCGGACCGCGAGGGCGTCGTGCATCCACGTGCCCGGCCCCTTCACGTGCGCCGGGAGCTCGTGGGTGAACAGCCCCGGGAGCCGCTCCGGGTAGTCCACGCGTTGCCACAACACGACCTCGCGCCGGCGTGGCGCGCCGAGGGCCGCCTGGAACACCCCGAGCAACGTGAGCAGCGAACGTTCGCTCCGTTGCTCCAGGCTCGGCAGGTAGTGCGTGCGCGCAGCTTCGAGATACGCGTCGAGCTTCGCCTCGTGGGGCCACGCGCTGTCCTCCATGAACAACACGGGCTCGTGCTCACGGCCGTCCACCGGCACGGTCTCGAGATCGACGTCGCGGAACGGCGACCAGTCCACAGGCAGCATCAGCTTGCCCGTGACCTCGTGGCGGTAACGGTCGACGACCCCTGACCATTCGCGCAAGTCGCCCTGCTGGACGCGCCGGGCGAGCCGCTCGTAGGCGTTCCCATCGCGCAGAGCGGTGATCGTGACGTGCTGGTATGCGCGACCGCTGCCATGGGCGAGCTTGAGGTAATAGAGCAGCCGCGCGTCGTCGGTCTTCGCCAGCGTCGGCATCCAGCCTTCGCGGTACGCGTGCTCGAAGGCGTCCTCGTCGCGACCGGCAACGGTGTGGAGCTCGTGCAGCAGCAGCATGGTGTCCTCAGTTATCCGACTGTGAAGTGATCGCGCTCACGATCGCGTCGATCGCGGCGTCGGCGAGTGCCCGGAGCTCGTCGTCCGTGCGATCCTGGATCGGATGGGGCACAAAGACTCGCGCGGGATCGGCACCCAGTGCACGTGCTTGCGCATCGGCGGCGTCGACGAACTCGGCCGACGCGACGAAGACCATTGGCACGCCCGCGGCCTCGACGTTCACGGTGTCGTGCACACTGCACGACGTGCAGGAACCTCAATCGGCGAGCGCTTCGATCACGACGTCACATGTCGAGGTGATCTCGTGTCGAAGGTCGACGGGCGCCGGCTTCGTGAACGTCGGCTTGCTGAACCGGCTGACGTCGGCACCGCGAGCCCGGAGAAGCTCCTCGACACGGTCGAGGAACACGCTGCCCCGCGGCTTGCTGATGTCGAGCAGCGCCACATGCTTGCCGCCGAGGGCGCCCCGCCGCTTCGCGCGCTCACGGGCGGTTCCGGCCTGACGCTCCGACGTCGGGTCGAGCAGTCTCTTGCTCACGTGCGCACCTCCCGCGTGACGGGCTCGCTGCCGACTGCGCCGCTCGCCCAACCACCGATGATGGCCGAGAACAGTCCTGCGCTCCCGCCGGCATGGGTGATCAGCAGGCCACCGGGCCGGAACTTCGGCAGGGTCGTGCCCGGCTGACACAACGCTTCCGGCATGCCCTCAGCGATGCCGCCGGCACCGCGCACGATCTCGTCGGCCGGGAGCTGGAGCAGCGCGTCGAGCTCCTGGCGCAGGCGCGACTTGGTCCAACCCGCGTCGCGGAAGACGCGGCCGTGCTCGGGTGACACGATGAGCATCGCGTCCCACACGAAGATGTTCTTCGGATGCGCAACCGTCCTGAGACACGCGGCATAGGAGCGGGCGAGCGACTCCGGTTCACGCGACAGCTGGTCGACGACGCCGCGAACCCCTTCTGCGGCGAACAGCGTGACTGCGCTCGCACCCTCCGGGAGACCCCGTTCGACGGCCAGCGACTCCCACGGCGAGCCCGCTTCGTCCTCGGCAAAGCAGAACGTGTACTTGCCGGGATTGCCGAACGTCGCACGGTCCACCTCGCCGGGCCGGCCGCCGCCGACGTTGCGGATGACGAGCTGGAGCGCCCGGCCGATGGTCGCGTTCGCCCGATTGCCCTGCCCGAGCGCATTGACGCCGGAGTTCATGCCGATGGTCCGTGTGACCGGACCATTGACGACCACGAGCGGACCCGAGAGCCACGTCGTCGCCAACAGCCCGTGCATGTTGAACGCGTCCGTGCACGCCGCCTCGAGCGCCGTGAGCACCACCGGGAGGTAGTCCGGCAGGCATCCCGCCATCACGGCGTTGATTGCCACCTTCTCGACCGTGCACTCGACGAGATCCGGCGGCACGACCGCGACGACCTCGGATGGATCGCGTGACGTGCCCGCGCACATCCGTGCCACTCTCGCTGGTGTGGGGGGGACCAGCGGGAGGCCGTCGCTCCAACCGCGGGCGTACATCGCCTCGCTCTCGTCCTCGGCGTCGCCGAGCTCGACGAGCCGCGCGTGCAGGTGCGGCATGATCGACGCGACGAGGCGGGCGTCGACGACGTCGGGGTCGTGCGTGCGGGAGCCACATCCGGGGCGCCAATCGGGTAGACCCGCGCCCAGGTCGTCCACGCCGGTGAACTTCTCCCAGCCGGCGCGCTCCCAGCCGACCACGCGGTCGACGACGTGTCCGTCCTGCACACGTAACAAGGTCGGGACGGTGTCGATGTCGAGGGCGAACGAGACGTCGAGCGCGGTGTCGTCGTGCGCACCGATGCCGTCGGGGAACGTGGGATCGTCTTGCGAGTAGATCGTGAGCTGGTCGTGAAGCTGCGCGAGCACCGGCGCGACGAGCTCGCATGTCGGGCATCCCCGCTTCACGACTGCGACGAGCCCGTCCGGAACCATCGGCTTCAGTGTGTCATGCGCTCCAGGAGGTAGTCGATTGCGCGTGTGAGCACTCGCACGTCCTCGGGCTCGATGGAGGGAAAGAGCGCGATCCGCAGTTGATTGCGGCCGAGCTTGCGGTACGGCTCGACGTCGACGATGCCGTTCGCTCGCAGCGCGGCTGCCAGCGCGGCGGCATCCACCGCGTCGTCGAAGTCGATCGTGGCGGTGACGTTGCTGCGGTAGGCCGGATCGCGGACGAATGGGGTCGCGTGCTCGTGCGCATCGGCCCAGCCGTAGACGATTCCCGCCGATGTGTCGGACCGCCTCGCCGCGAATTCGAGGCCGCCGCTCGCGAGCATCCACTGCAGCTGGTGTTCGAGCAGGAAGAGCGTCGCGAGCGCGGGGGTGTTGTACGTCTGATCGAGGCGCGAGTTCTCGACGGCGACCGAGAGATCCAACGTCGTGGGCATCCAGCGCCCGCTCGCCTTCAACCTCTCGATGCGCGAGAGCGCCGCCGGCGAGCAGAGCGCGAGCCACAGGCCGCCATCGCTCGCGAAGCACTTCTGCGGCGCGAAGTAGTAGACGTCGAATCCGGCGGCGTTGGCGCGCAGGCCGCCGGCTGCGGAAGTCGCGTCCACGAGCACGAGCGCGTCACTGCCCGGAGGTCGGTGCAGCGGCACCATCACGCCGGTCGACGTCTCGTTGTGCGGGTAGGCGTACACGTCGCCCTCGACGTCGTCGATCGGCACAGGAGCTTCGCCCGGCGGCGTCTCGCGCACCTGGGGTTCGTCGAGGTGTGGTGCGCGCGCCGTGACCGCGGCGAACTTCGAGGAGAACTCACCGATCACCACGTGGGAGCTGCGCCTCTCGATGAGGCCGAACGCAGCGGCGTCCCAGAAAGCCGTCGTGCCACCGTTGGCGAGCAAGACCTCATAGCCGTCCGGCAACGCGAACAGCTCCGTGAGCCCCTCACGAATGCGACGGACGACCGACTTCACACCCTCGCGGCGGTGGCTCGTACCGAGATACCCGTGCGCGGCGTCGGCAAGTGCCGCGACCGCCTCGTCACGCACCTTCGAAGGCCCCGAGCCGAAGCGGCCGTCGCGGGGGCGCAGGTCGAGGGGTAGATCAATGGTGTTCGTCGCAGTCACCGCGCCACGTTAGTGGTCAACCGAGCGCGAGAACCTCGTCAAAACCGGCACGGAGCGCGTCGACGAGCACGTCGGGGTCGGGAACCGCCGTGGTGTCGACGACGATACCGATACAGCAGGTCTCGTTGTGCGAGATCAGTGTGATGTTGAACGCCGCGCCCGACGGGGGCCCGAACGCGTACAGCCGTTCGACGCGGGCCCCGCCGGCATAGACAGGGACAGGTGCCCCGGGCACGTTCGACGTGACGAAGTCGCAGCACTTGAGCATGCCGCCGAACAGCGCTGTTGTGGTCGTCGTCGGCAGCCGGTTGAGCACACCGGCGAGTGTGCTCGTCATCTGCAGCGCCGGCTCGGCACGCCAGCCCCGCACGAGCCCCCGGATCGCGTGAATCCGCTCGACGGGGTCGGCGATGGAGAGCGGTACGGGGAAGCGTGCCGGCGCGAAGCGGTTGCCACCGGCCTCGTGTGCACCGTGACGCAGGTTTATGGGCAAGGTCATGCGTAACGCGGCGGGCGCGCACCCGTGACGATCGTGATAGTTCATCAGGCCGCCGACGACCGCGGCGACGAACGCGTCGTTGAGGCTTCCCTCTGCGGCCTTTGCCGCGCGGCGTAGGTCGTCGAGCGACACGTCGAAGCTGTCGAGCCGGCGACCGAGGCCACGCTCGCACATCACCGGCGACATGGGTGAGGTCGCGGGAGCGAGCGCACGCCCGATCGAGCGTGCGGTGCGCAGCACCTCGGTCGTACGACCGAGCGGATCACGCACGACCGTCGTCGCGGCGCGCAGCGTCGACGACGGGAGCCGGCGCGCGACGCCGAACACCCGCCGGCGGGTGTGTGCCGCGGACTCGCGCACGAGGTCGAGCGCGCGCAGCCGCTCCGGTGGAGGCGCGGCGGGCACGCCCTCGTCGGACGGCTCCTCGGCGTCGCGCGTGAGGTCGACCATGTGTGCGAGCAGTTCCATCCCGCCCACGCCGTCGGTCACGGAATGGTGCACCTTCATCGCGAGCGCGGCGCGCTCGCCGTCAGGTCCCTCGAGGCCCTCGATGAGCGTGAACTCCCACAGCGGCCGCGCGCGGTCGAAGCTCGAGGTCGCCATCGGCTGCAGGGCGTCCAGCAGTGCGCGCTCGGTACCGGCGCCCGGGAGTCGCGTGCGGCGCAAGTGGAAGTCGAGGTCGAACGTGGGCTCGACCGTCCAGCGCGGCGGCCCCATTCGCAACGGCGGCGACAGCACGCGCTGGCGGAATCGGGGGATCAGGCGGCTGGTGCGCTCCATACGGCGGCGCAGCACGTTCCAGTCGGGAACGCCGTCGAACATCGCGACCGCGATGATCGTCGATCGCAGGATCGGGTCCTTCTCGATGTTCCACATGAGCGCGTCCTCGTCGCTCATGTGGTGCGCGAACCGCGTGATCTCGGGCATGCCGCGAGGGTAGTTGCCGGTTGGCGCACCGTCACCCGGCGTTATGACGGGCGGCAGTTAGGGTCCGTGGTGTGCACAGCCGCTACGTGACGACGAACGGGATCCGGCTCTGCTGTATCGAAGCCGGTCCGGCCGACGGCCCGCTCGTGCTCTTGCTGCACGGCTTTCCCGAGCTGGCGTACTCGTGGCGTCATCAAGTGGCGACGCTCGGCGCGTCGGGTTTCCACGTGGTCGCGCCCGACCTCCCCGGCTACGGCCGCTCGGACAAACCCGATGTCACCTACGACTGCGAATGGATCAACGCGTGCCTGATCGGCGTCCTCGACGCTCTCGGGCACGAGCGTGCAGTGATCGCAGGCCACGATTGGGGCGGTCTCCTCGTCTGGGTCATGGCGCGGCAGTACCCGGCGCGCATCGCAGGTGTCATCGGCGTGAACACCCCCGACCTCCCACGTCCGCCGATGCCGCCCGTGCAGCTGTTGCGGCAGATCTTCGTCGACACGCCGATCTACATCATTCAATTCCAGGAGCGCGGGCTCGCCGAATGGGTGCTCGGCACATGGGGCCGGGGCGCGGACGACTTCGTCGAGATGATCTTCACCGGCCCGGCGACGAAGAACCTCGACGCGTTCCCGCCGGACGTGTTGGACGTGTACAAGTCCGCGTTCCGCCCGGCCGGCGCGCTCACGCCGCCGATCGAGTACTACCGCAACATGGACCGCAACTGGGAGCTCACCGCGTCGATCGCGGACCGCGTGATCGACGTGCCGTGCCTGATGATCTCGGCTGCGGACGATCCCGTGCTCACGCCTGCGATGTCACTCGGCATGGAAGAACGCGTCCCCGACCTCGAGCGCGTCGTGATCGACGACTGCGGGCATTGGACACAACAGGAGCGCCCCGAGGAGACGAGCGCCGCCATGCTCGCGTTTCTACGGCGTCTGCAGGCCTGGTGAACGAGATGGCCGATGACGCGGTCGCGCAGCACGGCGCGCTGTTCGAACGAGACGGGGACCGGTTCACACCGACGCCGCTCGCACGCGGGCCCTTGGACCCGCGTGCACTGCACGGCGCGGCACCGAGCGCGCTCTTTGCACATGCCTGCGAGCAGCATGATCCCGGGACGGCGTCCTTCGTCGCCCGGCTGACCGTCGAGTTGCTGCGTCCCGTGCCGTTGGCGCCGCTCGTTCTCCAGGTGCGCACGATCCGTCCGGGCAAGAAGGTGCAGTGGTTGCAAGCGGCGCTGTTCGACGAGCGTGGCCTGGAGGTTGCGCACGCGACGGCGCTCCGCATTCGCGTCGCGGACGTCGACACGGCCGGGTCAGTGCACCCGCTCGTCGTGCCGCCACCGGGACCCGACATGCAGGGCGCCGACGACGTGTTCTTCCTCCAGGAGCGCGCGGTCGGCTTCTGGAACGCGAACGACGTGCGTCTCGTGCAAGGAAGCTGGACGGAGCCGGGTCCCGCCATTGCGTGGTTCCGGTTGCGATGCGCGGTCGTCGCAGGCGAGCCTGTGTCACCGTTCATGCGCGTCGCCGCATGCGCCGACTTCGGCAGCGGTGTCGGGAACCCGGTGCGGCTGACGAACGCCGCCGCGATCAATCCCGAGATCAGCATCCACGTGCACCGTCATCCCGAAGGCGAATGGGTCGCGCTGGAGTCGGGCGCCTGGGCGGATCCGCACGGGATGGGCATGGCCGAGAGCCGCCTGCACGACGAGCACGGTGTGCTGGGTCGCGCGGTGCAGAGCCTGCTCGTCGAGCCCGCGGTCGAGCGCCCGATGTCCGTGGACCTGCCCTCGGGCTAGTCGTCCTCGGACTTGCGTTCGACGTCGGTCGCCCACAGCTCGAACTCACCGTTGCGGAAGACGAGCGCGGCCGGTCTCCCGGCAAGGGGCGGCCGCAGATCGCCTCGCGAGCGGTCGACCCGCACCGCGATCGAGCGCCGTCCGGCAGCGGTCAGCATCGTGACCCGGTCGGCGGCAGGTGACCACTTGAACGCCGATGCGGGCATCGCGAGCGACTGGTATGTCGAGAACCTCTGTTGCTTGCCCGCGCGGCGGCGCAACGAGATCGCCACACGGTCGGTGATCGGCCGGACCAGGCCTTCGGGAAGCTTCGCCCGCTCGACCTCTTCCTTCACCAGCTCGCGCAACGCCGGGCCCTCGAACACGTTCTTCTGGAGCCCGGCGGCTCGCGCCGCGTTGCTCGCGCGGTTGACGCGTTCGAGGGTCGCGCCGAGGAGCTTGTGCTGCTCGGCATCCGGAAGGAGCTCTACCTCGTCGACGGTCATTGCGCCGGAATCGTACCGATGCAGATCGAGGCTCATCTCGGACATGTAATATCCGCGTTGTGCGGCTCTCGGACGGCGTCGAATGGGGGGTGCACGTCTGCACGCTCCTCGCGACATTGCCGGAGGACGGTGCCCTTCCCGCGGCCAAGCTCGCCGAGTTCCATGGTGTGCCCGCGGCATACCTCGCCAAACACCTGCAGGCGCTCGCCCGCGCCGGCGTCCTGCAGACGGCCAAGGGGCCGCGTGGCGGCTACCGGCTCTCGCGCCCGGCAGCCGAGATCACACTGCTCGATGTCGTGGAGGCGATCGACGGCGAGGAGCCGGCGTTCCGCTGCACGGAGATTCGCCGGCGCGGGCCCACCGCGATGCCGGCGCGCTACTACCCCCGCCCGTGCGGCATCCACGCCGCGTTCGAGCGGGCCGACGAGATGTGGCGCGCGGAGCTGCGTGCCACGACGATCGCGGACCTCGTCATGTCCGTCGTGCAGGACGCTCCGCGGGCCGCGCTCGAGAAGGGCGCCCGCTGGCTCGGGGTAGCGGTTCGGGGCTGAGGGCCGTCGGCCGCGTCAGCGGCCCGCGCGCGGGCGCTTGCCGTGGTTGGCCTTGTTGCGCCGGGCCTTGAGCTTGCGCTTCTTGGTCTTCTTGCTCATGAAGTCGGAAACTCTAGCCTGGCTCGCTGATGGAGAACCTCGGGCTCGTGGGCTTCACCGGAGCAGGCGCGAACCGGCTGTTCGCTGCGCTGACCGGGCTCGCCGCGCCGAGCGAATACGAAGCTGCAGTCGCGGTTGCCGCCGTTCCCGACGAGCGCCTCGACCGGCTCGCCGCGATGTCGCAATCGAAGAAGGTCGTACCGGCTGGTTTCGAGATCGTCCACCTCGCGCTGCCGCCGGGCTCGAAGCCGGGTGAGGGACTGGGCGCAAAGGTGCTCGGATCGCTGCGCAACTGCGACGCGATCCTCATCGTGCTGCGGGCGTTCGACGACGGTTCGGGCGCGGCCGACCCGGCCGGTGACCTCGCCGCGATCGAGCTCGAGCTGGTGATGGCCGACGTCACGAGCGTGGAGCAGCGCCTCGACCGTCAGCGGCGCGCTGCCAAGAGCGGCGACAAGGACATCAAGGCCGAGGTCGAGGCCCTCGAACGCGCCCACGCGGTGCTGCAAGAAGGCACACCGGTCAGTCGGAGCTCGCTCTCCACCGAGGACAGGGAGCGCCTCTCGCCGGTCTTCCTGCTCACGACGAAGCCGTTGCTCCTCGTCGCCAACACCGGCGAGCAGGCCGGCACGGATGTGCCGCTGCCCGAAGGTGCCATCGCCGTCCCGATCGACATCGAGGCCGAGATCGCCGCGTGCGCTCCCGCGGACCGCCCCGAGATGCGCGCGATGTACGGGCTCGGCGAGTCGGCGCTCGACACCGTCGCCCACGCCGCCTATCACCTGCTCGGCCGGCGCACGTTCCTGACGACCGGCGACAAGGAGTCGCGCGCGTGGACCTTCCGGGCCGGCGCCAAGGCCCCGGAGTGCGCAGGCGTCATCCACTCCGACCTGCAGCGCGGCTTCATCCGGGCCGAGGTCATCCGGTGGGACGAACTGCTGGAGATCGGCTCGTGGGACCGCGCACGTCAGCTCGGCAAGCTGCGCGTCGAGGGAAAGGACTACGAAGTGCGTGACGGGGACGTGCTCGAGATCCGCTTCAACGTCTGAGGCTCGGGATGCCCTGGCTCTTGCGAGGCGATGACGTGCTGGCCGCGGCCGAGGTGGCGGTGACGCGGCGCGGACGCGCGCGCGGGCTCATCGGCCGGGAGGATCTGGAAGGTGTCCTCGTCCTGCGGCCCTGTCGCAACGTGCACACGTTCGGCATGCATTCCGCGATCGACGTCGCGTTCTGTGACCGTTACGGCTTCGTCCTGCACGCGGTCACGATGCCGCCCCGGCGCGTCTCGCGTTTCGTGTGGCGTTCGTACTTCGCGATCGAGGCGCCCGCAGGCTCGTTCGAGCGCTGGAAGCTCGAGCTCGGCGACGTCGTCGAGGTGAAGGGCTAGGTTGGCGGTGCGCGCTCGAGGTCTGGGGTCTCGAGCGGCAACGCCTTTGGTAACTCCTGGAGTGTCGTGCGGGCTATACGAGACTCAGCTCGCGCACGCAGTCCTTGCACACGTGCTTCTCGTGCAACTCGACCAAGTTGTCGGGCCGCGCGCAGATCGCGCACTCCGGCTCGATCTTCAAGAGCACGAGCCGCCCGTCTTCGGCCCGAATATCCAGCAGGTCGCCCTGCCTAATGCCCAGCATCCTGCGTAGTTCCGCCGGCACCACGACCCTGCCCAACTGGTCGATTCGCCGGGCGGTCCCGATCGTCCTCACTTCGGTACCCCCACGTGCCCGCCCATCCGTCCCCACACGGAGGGGCCTACCGGCGTGGACCGGCTGGGCCAATAAGGATCATATCGCCATCATCTCCCATCGCGTCCAGCGCTTTGGCCGAATCGGCAAAATAGACACAACATGAGCCGCTTCTACGTCACCACCCCCATCTATTACGTGAACGACGTCCCGCACATCGGGCACGCGTACACGACGGTGGCCGGAGACGTGCTCACGCGGTGGCGGCGCCTCTGGGGTGACGAGGTCTTCTACCTGACGGGCACCGACGAGCACGGGCTGAAGGTGCAGCGCGCGGCCGAAGCCCGGGGGGTCCCGCCGACCGAGCTCGTCGAAGAGACTGCCAGGCATTTCCGCGAGACCTGGGACGCCCTGGACATCGCCTACGACGACTTCATCCGCACGACCGAGCCACGGCACTACGAGGCCGTCCAGCAATTCCTCCAGCGGATCTACGACGCCGGTGACATCGAGCTCGGCACGTACGAGGGTCTCTATTGCGTGTCGTGCGAGGCCTATTACTCCGAGGACGAGCTCGTCGAGGGCAACTGCCCGATCCACATGCGGCCGGTCGAGCACGTCACCGAGGAGAACTACTTCTTCAAGTTGTCGCGATACCAGGACCGCCTGCTCGAGTACTACACCGAGCATCCGGAGGCCGTGCGACCCGAGTCACGCCTCAACGAGGTGCTCGGGTTCATCCGTGGCGGCCTGCAGGACTTCTCGATGAGCCGCACCTCGATCTCGTGGGGCGTGCCGCTGCCATGGGACCCGAGCCACGTGGCGTACGTCTGGGCCGACGCCTTGTTCAACTACTGCACCGCGGTGGGGTACGGGGAGGACGACGAGCGCTTCCATCAGTGGTGGCCGGCCGACTACCACCTCGTCGGCAAGGACATCCTGCGCTTCCATGCCGTGTACTGGCCGGCGATGCTGATGTCGGCGAACATCGCGCCGCCGAAGTGCGTGTTCGCACACGGCTGGTTGCTCGTCGGCGGCGAGAAGATGAGCAAGACGCGTTTGAACCAGATCGCACCGGCGGACCTCGTCGCGGAGTTCGGCGTCGACGGCTTCCGCTACCACTTCATGGTGGACCAGCGGTTCGGTCCGGACGGCGACTTCTCCTACGAGGCGATGGTGCAGCGTTACAACGCCGACCTCGCGAACAACTTCGGCAACCTCGCGAACCGGGTCCTGAACATGGCCGTGAACTACTGCGGCGGGGTCGTGCCCGGCGAACGGGAGGACGGGCCGTTGCGCGACGCGGCCGCCGCTGCCTTCGAGGGCCTGTCGGACGCGATGACGAGGCTCGACTTCTCCGGGGGGTTCGGCGCGGTCTGGGACCTCATTCGCGCGGCGAACGCATACATCGAGGACCGGCAGCCCTGGTCGCTCAACAAGGCCGGCGACACCCATGCGGTCGGCGCGGTCCTGGGTGACTGCCTCGAGACGTTGCGGATCGTCGCGCTGCTCGCGTCGCCCGTGATCCCGCGGGCCGCGCGCGAGCTGTGGCGGCGTCTCGGCCTGCCCGGGCGCCCGGAGGATTCCCGCCTCCCCGAGGCCGCAGCCTGGGGACAGCTTCCTGCCGGGTCGCGACTCGAGAAGGGCGCGCCGCTGTTCCCCCGCAAGGACGTCGAATGACGTCGTGGGTGGATTCCCACTGTCATCTGCAGCTGGCGGGGGGCGACGAGCTCGTCGAACGGGCACGCGCCGCCGGCGTCGAGTGGGTGGTGTGCGTCGGTACCGACGCCGCAACCTCGGAGGAGGCGTTCGCCCTCGCGGCGCGGCACCCGATGGTGTACCCGACCGCCGGTTTGCACCCGCACGACGCGTCGAAGCTCGCCTCCGAACGAGCAGCGCTCGAACAGCTGGCGCGCTCGGACGCGTGCGTGGCGATCGGCGAATGCGGTTTCGACTTCTACTACGAGCATTCGCCGCGCGACGACCAGGAGCGCGCGTTCCGGTGGCAGATCGGCCTTGCCAGGGAGCTCGGCAAGGCGCTGGTCATCCACACCCGGGACGCGTGGCCCGACACGTTCCGCGTCCTCGACGACGAGGGTGTCCCCGCACGCACGGTGTTCCACTGTTTCACCGGCGGCCCCGACGACGCGCGCGCCGCACTGGATCGCGGTTGCACGCTCTCCTTCAGCGGGATCGTGTCGTTCAAGAACGCCGGCGAGCTGCGCGACGCGGCGCGGCTCGCGCCCGCCGACCGCTTGCTCGTCGAGACCGATGCGCCGTATCTCACTCCCGAGCCGCACCGCGGCACGCCGAACGAGCCCGCCTACGTGGTCGCCGTCGGGGAGGCGCTGGGCCGCGCCAGGGGCGAGCCACCGGACGAGATCGCGGCGGTGACCCGTGCGAACGCGCGGCGCGTCTTCGCAGTCGACGGCGCGGACCGGTGACGCTGACGATCACGGAGATCAGGGCGTTGCTCGAGGCGCACGGCATCCGGCCCACCAAAGCGCTGGGGCAGCACTTCCTCGCCGACCCCAACACCGCCGAACGCATCGTGCGACTCGCCCGCGTGCACGCCGGCGATCGGATCGTCGAGGTGGGGCCCGGCGTCGGGTCGCTCACGGTTGCATTGCTCGACGCCGGCGCGCACGTCTGCGCGATCGAGGTCGACCGCCATGTCGTCCCCGTGCTCGAGGACGTGACCGCCGGACGAGACATCGAGATCGTCGCCGCGGACGCACTGCGCGTGGACTGGTCGTCGCTGCTCGGAGATCGCAGCTTCGCGATGGTCGCGAACCTCCCGTACAACGTTGCGACGCCGATCGTCATCGACGCGCTCGAACGCGCACCGATGATCGACCGCTTTCTCGTGATGGTGCAGCGAGAGGTCGGTGAGCGACTCGCGGCCGCGCCCGGCGACGACGCATACGGGGCAGTGTCGGTGAAAGTCGCGTACTTCGCAGAGGCGAAGGTCGTCGGCCGGGTGCCGGCGACGGTCTTCCTTCCACCACCGAGAGTCGAGAGCGTGCTGGTGCGGCTGACGCGGCGCCGCGAACCCCCAGTGGTCGCGGATCCGAACCGGCTCTTCGCGCTCGTGCGCGCCGGGTTCGCGACTCGGCGCAAGACCTTGCGGCGTGCGCTCGACGGCCTGGTC
Organism: Acidimicrobiia bacterium; assembly: GCA_035631895.1. Taxonomy (GTDB): domain Bacteria; phylum Actinomycetota; class Acidimicrobiia; order IMCC26256; family PALSA-610; genus DASQHW01. The sequence continues at coordinate 13,470 of DASQHW010000488.1, forward strand.
GACAGTGATGCCTTCGCGCGTGCGGCCGTCGATCCGTCGGCGCGGGCCGAGACGTTGTCGCTCGACGACTGGGCGAGGCTGAGCGCCGAGTGATGCGGGTCGACGCGTTTGCGAAGTTGACGCTGTCGCTGCGGGTGACCGGCGTGCGCGCCGACGGGTATCACGAGCTCGATGCGATCATGGTGTCGGTGTCGGAACCCCACGACACGCTCGAGATCGAGGACGCGCCACAGCGATCACTCGAAGTGGTCGGCCCGTTCGGCGCCGGGGTACCTGCCGACACGCGAAACCTCGCGTGGCGCGCCGCGGAGGCATGCGGCGCGTCGGTCGCCATTCGACTGCACAAGGGCATCCCTCCGGGCGCCGGCCTCGGAGGCGGCTCGGCGGACGCGGCGGCCGTGCTCGTGGCACTCGGCGGGGATCGCCGGCTCGCCCGGTCACTCGGCGCCG
>DASQHW010000489.1:0-1885 GCA_035631895.1 Acidimicrobiia bacterium
GCGGTCCTGGAAACCCTCGCCGAGCGGATCGCCGGCGGCGATGTGCACGACCTCATCAGCCGGATGCCCGCACAGCTGCACGGCCCGCTGAAACGCGGCGAGGCACAGAGCGGCCGTGAAGCCCGGCGTATGTCGATCGACGACTTCCTCGACCGCGTCGCAGAACGCGAGGGCGTCACTCCGGATGACGCGCGTGAGCACGTGCGCGCGGTGCTCGAGACGCTGCGGGAGTCCGTGGACGAGGAATACTTCGACGTGCGCGCCCAACTTCCCCCGGAGTACTCGCCCGTGCTCCCCCGATCGGAACCGGTGCGAGCAAGGGATCGAGGATGACCGCGACGTTGGGCGTGGCGGCGCGCTCGCCGGTCGTTCCGGCACTGATGAAAGCCGCTGCGATCGACCGTTTCGGTCCGCCGAGCGTCATCACGTTGCACACGCTGCCCGTGCCCGAGCTCGACGCGCACGAGGTCCTCGTCGCGGTGCACACCGCGGGTGTCGGCTCGTGGGACGCAAAGATCCGTGACGGCACATGGGCGACGGGCAACGAGCATTTCCCGCTCGTGCTCGGATCGGATGGCGCCGGCGTCGTCGCGGCGAAGGGATCGCGTGTCCGCCGCCTCCGGGTCGGCGATCGGGTATGGGCATACGAGTACGAGAACCCGAAGGGCGGGTTCTACGCACAGTATGTGGCGATCGACGCCGCGGCCGTCGCCCCGCTTCCGGCACGACTCGACCTCCTCCAGGCCGGCGCCGCGACGACCACGGGCCTGACCGCGCAACAGGGCATCGACGACATCCTGCGTGTGCGCACCGGCGAGCGTGCATTGATCTTCGGTGCAACGGGTGGCGTCGGAACCCTCGCCGTCCAGTTCGCCGCGAGTGCAGGCGCGCGTGTGGTCGCGACCGCGAGGACACGCGCCGGAACGCGACTCCTTCTCGAGCTCGGCGCGGACGCGGTGTTCGACCCGCAACGTGACGACGCGAGGCAATCCCTGCGAGCGATCGGAGGCGACAGCTTCGACGCGATCCTGGCGCTCGCGGGCGGGGACGCGCTCGAGCAGTGCATCGACCGCGTCCGCACGGGCGGACGGGTGGCGTATCCGAACGGCGTCGAACCGGAGCCCCGCCGGCGCCGCAACGTGCGCGTGGTCGCGTACGACGCGAGCGCCGGGCCGCGAGAGTTCGCCCATCTCTCACAGGCGGTCGAGGATGCGCACCTGCGTGTGCCGGTCGCGGCGAGGTATCCCCTCGCGGGCGCCGCCCGGGCACACGAGCGACTGCAGGAGGGTCACGTCATCGGACGCATCGCGCTGCAGGTGCGCCGCGCCGGCTGAGACGAGGGCCGTGCCGCCGCCCGCCGCAACGCGCTGACGCGGAGCGCGCGTCACTGGGGCGGGGTGCCAAGATTGGGGGGTGAGCGATGTCGCGTACACATCGAGCCCCTTCGTCGAGCCGATCGAGCCGATCACCGAATCCGACGACGAGATCCGCGCCGCGATCGCGGAGGCGGAGATTCCGCCGCTGTTGCCGGCGCTCGCCTACTTGACCGGCGATCTGTCTCTCCTGCGCGACAACCTGCGGCCCGACCCGATGCTCATCGGTATGCCGCAGGGGGGCCTGACCGACGAACAACTTGCCGAAGCACGTGAGCTCGCGCTTCGCACGCTCATCGAGTACCGCGACAACGGCTGCCACCCTGCACCGGTGCCGTCGGATGACGTATTGCTGCAGATCATGGAATTCGCCGTCGGCGGTGCGGACATGGCCGCCTACCTTCCGCTCCTCGAAGAGGAGCTTGCGTATCGGGGCGAAGACCGTCGAGCACCGGCCTGGCGCAAGGCCGACGTCGCGCCCGATGTCGACTTCCGAGTCGTCATCGTCGGGG
>DASQHW010000490.1:0-2484 GCA_035631895.1 Acidimicrobiia bacterium
TACAGAACGGCGAGATCGATCCGAGCATGGTCGTCACGCATCGCCTGTCGCTCGATGACACGCCACTGGGCTACGAGACGTTCAAGCAGAAGCAGGACGACTGTCTGAAGGTCGTGCTCTCGCCGTAGAGCGGCCCGCCGAGGCGGCCTCACCGCCTCGACGTGGTCATCCAACATCACGGGCCGACGCCGATGCCCCGGCGTCCCGAACGTGCGCGGCCGAGGACCTTTGCCTCCTGCACACAAGGGCACGCGGCAGCGACAGAGCGGGAATCGCGGGCGCATCATCTGGGCGGAAGTCCGCGCGATCCGGGACTTTCGGTCCTCGCGCGTGGGCCACGGCCGTGCGACGCTGCGCGGGCCTGAAGGAGGCCCCACAATGACCGCTGTCGAGTTCCTCGAATACCTGCACGATCACGATGCCACGGAGGAGTTGGCCGGGATCCTCGCCGACGTCGTGCGGCAACGCCAGGTGGCGGCACTTGCCCGCGCAACCGCTCAGCTCACGATGCAGCGCGCCGCAAGCTGAAGGCTCGTGCACCCGCCGCACGCGACGTTGGTATGCGCATGCGTGAGGTAGAACACTTCAATGCGGAGCCGTGGCGGACCCCGAGACCGATCCGTTCCCCGGCGGTGGTCGATCCATGCTCTTGCCCGGGCCGCGTTCGTCACCGCGGTCGCGCTGTTGACGTCTTGTGGCTCGAGCAGCAGTCACACGAGTCATACCGGTGCTCCGACATCGGCCGGCCCCTCGGCCAAGACGTCCACGTCAACGCCCCTGACCACGACGACGGCCGTGACCTACCGGGTGAAAAGCGGAGACACCTTGAGCTCGATCGCCAGACGGTTCCACGTCGCCGTCTCGGCGATCACCTCCGTCAATCACATCACGAACCCGGACCGGCTTCCCGAAGGACAGACCCTGCGAATTCCCCCGCGACCACCGCTCGGGCTCGTCGTGACGCCCGCATCGGGGCCGCCCGGACAGGCATTTCAACTGCGCCTGACCGGCGCACGGCCGTCCGAGACGATCACCTTCGAGGTCGACGCTCCGAAGGGCAAATTCACCGGGCCACCTCATACTGCCGATGCGGGCGGGTCAGTGACCGCGACGTACCAGACCTCGATCACCGATCCGGCGGGCACGTTCAACGTCATCGCGCACGGCAACGCCGGCACGACCGCCCACGTCGCGTTCGCGGTCGCGGCAACCACTGGCCATACATACGCGTACGGCGGATCACTCGCTCGCGACGGCTCGCGAAGTCGTCGCGGTGCGGCGCGGTGAGGACTTCCGGACCTGTTCATCGCAGGGCTCCGCCGACAGACTCGACGCAAGCGGCGAGTCGCGCACCTGATTCGCCGCCGGTGGTGCCGGTTCCACCGCGATCAGAGGAGTGGGCATGAACAGGACGACCGTCAAGCAACTCGCACAGGTCCATGGACGCCCCGCGGTCTCCATCCTGTGTCCCCTCGACACCCGTCGTCCCGGAAATGCGCACGATCCGGCCGTGCTCTCGCATCTGCGCAACGAGGCGGTCGAGCAGGTCGAGGGCCTCGTGCAGGGGCACGCGGCGACGTTGCTGATCGATCGGATCGACATGGCCCTCGCTTCGGTCGACCTGCACCACCCGAGCCGCGGGATCGCCGTGTTGGTCTCGCCGAGCTTGTCGCGGGTGTTCTCGCTCGACATACCGATCGAGCCGCATGTCGTGGTCGGCGAGCGGTTCGCAGTTCGTGACCTCGTGACCGCGATGTTGCGGATGCCACGGTCACGGATCGTCGTGTTGTCGAAGGACAAGAGCCGATGCATCGACGTGACCGGTGATGCGGCAGTGGAGCAGCTCGGCTTCGGGTTCCCGGTCGAGGTCGTAGCGCCGACCGAGGCGGACACCCCGCACCGCGACTTCCCTCTCGGTGAGCACGAGCACGCCGAAGCCGTGAAGTTCGTGTTTCGTGTCGTCGACCGTGCCCTCGTGGCCGTCGAGCACCACGATCCTCGGCCACTCGTCCTGGTCGGCGCGGAACGTGACCTGGCCTATTTCGACGAGGTGAGCCTGCGGCGTGCACACGTCGTTGCACGTGTGCACGGCAACCATGAACGAGACACGGCGCGCGAGCTCGCGAAGCTCGTGCGCCCCGCATTGGAGGCGTACGAGCGGGAGCAACAGCAAGCCGCATGCGACGAGGCGCGTGAGGCGATCGGCACGCACGCAGTCTCGGGCCTCGCGGACACCTGGTTGGCCGCGCGCGCCGGCCGGGGACACCGGCTGATCCTCGAGGACGGCTACCAGGCCGCCGCACGCATCGCCGGCGAAACATTCGAAGCCGCGTCCGACGGCGACGCCGGTTCGTTCGACGCCGTTGCCGACACCGTCCAAGAAGTCGTTCGCCACGACGGTGAGATCCTCGTCGTGCCGGCCGGCAGCCTGGCGGATCTCGGGCACATCGCGCTGGTCACCCGTTACTGATCTCACCGACGACC
>DASQHW010000491.1:0-2756 GCA_035631895.1 Acidimicrobiia bacterium
TGCTGGGCCTGGTGTTCGCCTTCCTCGGGAGTGTTGCCCTGCGTTCGATGCTCCGGCTCCTCTTCGAGCTCAAGGCCGCGCAGGCCGACCTCGCCGAGCGGGCCGCCGCGGACGAGCGGCAACGGATCGCGCGTGAGGTTCACGATGTGATCGCGCACACGCTGTCGGTCGCGTCACTGCACATCACCGGCGCGCGCATGGCACTCCATCGCAGCCCGGAAGAGGCCATGGAGGCGATGGAACAGGCCGAGCGGCTGGCGCGCGAGAGCCTTGCGCAGGTGCGTTCGGTCATGGGCGTGCTCGCACCCGCCGGTGAAGGCACCGCGCCGGCCATGCCGACGGCTTCCGACATCCCCACGCTCGTCGCCGAGTTCACCGATGCCGGCGTCGACGTTGCGCTGGATGTGCAGAGCGATCTCGCACCTCTGTCACCGGCGCTCGGGCTCACGCTGTACCGCGTGACCCAGGAATCGTTGAGCAACGTGGTTCGTCACGCGCCCGGCGCGTCCGCTTCGGTCTGCATCCAGGCGTCGCCGGCCGATGTGACACTGACGGTCACGAACCCCGTTGCGAACGGGCAACCGCCGTCCGAGTGGGGCCGCGGCATTCGTGGCATGCGGGAGCGTGCGGCGGCACAACGGGGAACGATCCACGCCGGAGCCCACGACGGGCAGTGGGTCGTGCGGTTGGTGATGCCGGCCACGGAGCCCGGAGGCCAACCGTGACGCGCGTCCTGCTCGTCGACGACCAACAGCTCGTCCGCGAAGGTCTTCGGCGCATCCTCCACGCGGACGAAGGGTTCGAGGTCGTGGGCGAGTGTTCGGACGGCGACGAGGTGCTCGACGCGGTCGCGCGTCTACGGCCGGACCTCGTCGTCATGGACATCCGCATGAAGCGCGTCGACGGCGTGGAGGCGACACGCAAGGTGCGCGCCCTCCCCGACGCCCCGCCCATCCTCGTGCTCACCACGTTCGACGACGACGAAGTGCTCGCAGGCGCGCTGCGCGCGGGCGCGTCCGGCTTTCAGCTGAAAGACGCTCGGGGCGAGGACCTCGTCCGTGCGGCGCATGCGGTCGCAGTGGGCGATGCGTGGCTCGATCCGGCGGTCACCGCCCGCGTCCTGACCGTGTACCGCGAGGTGCCGGAGACACCCCTCGACGATTCGGCCGCGGTCGCCTCGCTCACATCCCGTGAGCTCGACGTGCTGCGCGGTATCGGCCAGGGCGCGACGAATCAGGAGATCGCGGCCGCGTTGTACGTCAGCGAGGCGACCGTCAAGAGCCACGTCGGCCATATCTTCGCCAAGCTTGGAGTGCGCGACCGCGCGGCGGCCATCGTGTTCGCCTTCGACCACCGCATCGTCACGCCGTCCTGAACTCGGCGCGCTCATATTCGAGGAGGCGTTCGAAGTTGTCGTGCAGCTCGGCACGACGGCCGCGGTCGTGAGCCAGGTTGACCATCTCGTGCGGATCGTCGTCGAGCTCGTACCACTCGTGCTCGTGATCCTCGAACGCCGCATCGACACCGTAGAGCTTCGTTCCGGGATCCTTGCCCCACAGCCCGCTCGCCGGCTTTCCGCCCCCGACACCGTAGTAGCGCGCGTACTTCGTGCGACCGTCGAAGAACCCGCGGATCGCGTATCGCGTGTTGTTGATGTTCGGGGTGTGCGCGGTGTCGTGCGCGAACAGCACGTGGTCGCGCACCGACGCCGACGGGTCGTGCAGCACGGGCGAGAGGTCCGCACCCCGCAGTGACGGAGACGCCGTCGGGTCGGCACCCCCGAGCGCACAGATCGTCGAGGCGAGGTCGACGTGCGACGCGAGCGCCCGGGACTGCGTGCCCGCGTTCGTGATGCCCGGCGCGCGCACGTAGCACGGCACGTGCATGATCTCCTCGTACACGAACGGGCCTTTGCTCCGGAGGCCGTGCGAGCCGCACATGTCACCATGGTCGGACGTGAAGATCACGACCGTCTCGTCGTACGCACCGGACGCTTCGAGCGCCGCGAGCACGGTGCCGAGCGAGTCGTCCGCCATCTGGTGGAGCTTGACGTAGTAATCGAGGTGCCGAAGCCACGCCCTGGTGTCGCTCGGGTCGATGTAGCCCCACATGCCGTGCTGTTGGTCCCACCGCCACTGGCGTTGGGTCTCCGGCTTGTCGAACAGGTCGTCGTCGAAGTTCGGTGGCAGCTCCTCGCACACCTCGTCGTACGCCGTGTCGAACAGCGGCAACACCTCGTCGTCCTTCCAGCGCGAGAGCTGCAAGAGGTCCTTGACGAGCTTGATCTCCTCGGTATGAGTGGGATCCTCGTGATACGCGGGTTGATCGATCGGGAACCACATGACGTCGTGAGGGTTCACGAGCGCGACCGTGAGGAACCACGGCTCGTGGCCGCCGGCCGCGTTCGTGCGCAACCACTCCGCGGCGTTCGACGCGATGATCGGGTCGAAGTGCACGCCGGTACCCGCCCAACCCATGAAATGACGGTCGTTTCCCTGCCAGTCCATGAAGCCGTACGCCGTCATGTCCGGCGAGACTGCGTGTGAGAGGTGCCACTTGCCGATATAGCTGCTGCGGTAGCCGACGTCCCGCAGGATCGAGCCCACGGTCGGAGTCGTCGGATCGAGCTCCGTGTGCATCGGCCAGATCACGTTGTCGACGACGCCGTGCTGCGGCAGGTACCGGCCGGTGAACATCGACGCCCGCGACGGCGAGCACGGCGAGCTGTGCGTGTAGTAGCGCGTGAGCTCGAGGCC
>DASQHW010000492.1:0-6517 GCA_035631895.1 Acidimicrobiia bacterium
GAGATCGTCTCGATGAACATGTGGGGTTTCCGGCCGAGTGTGTTCGATGCGATCGCCGCGACGGTTGCGGAGCTCGGCGCGCATGCCCCCGACGTGGAGGTGTACTTGCCCGACGTGGTGGCGTTGATGGTCGCGCGAGGCACGGCCGTTCGTCTCCTGCTGTCGGACGAGCCGTGCATCGGGATGACCTACCGCGAAGACGTTGCGGCCCTGCGCGCGCCACAGTTGTGATCGACGCCGGGACCGTCCATCGTGTAGCTGCGAAGTTCTCCCTGCCCGCGCCCGTCGAGACGATCGCGCCGTTCGGGACCGGCCTCATCAACGATACGTTCCTGGTCTCGACCGGTCGCGACGACTACGTCGTGCAGCGCATCAATCGTTCTGTCTTCGCCGATCCGCGTTCGGTCATGCAGAACGTCGCAACGGTCTCGGAGCATCTCGGCGGTCGGTTCGTGCCCGCGCTCGTCGGCGCTCGATCCGGCGGCTGGATCGTCACGGATGCCGAAGACACGTGGCGCGCCTGGCGGCGCGTGTCCGGGGCCGAGCCCTGCGTCGAGGCGACGCCGGCGCGCGTGGCGTCCGCGGCGCTCCTGCTCGGAAGTTTCCACGCGGGACTCGCCGATCTCGCGCCCACGCGCGTTGCCGAGACGCTTCCTCATTTCCACGATCCCGCGCGCCGGCTGGCGCGACTCCGCGAGGCTGTCGCCGCAGATCCGTTCGGCCGCGTCGGACACGTCGCCGCGGAGGTCGACGGCGCACTCGCGTTTGCCCCGCTCGCGACGGTTGCCGACGAGCTCGTCGCGCGCCTGCCACCGCGCGTCGCGCACAACGACGCGCAGCTCGCAAACGTCTTGTTCCGCGACCAACAGGCCGTCTGCCTCGTCGATCTCGACACGGTCATGCCGACGGCCTGGTTCTGGGACGTCGGCGATCTGCTCCGCAGCGCGTCTACGGGCGCCGCCGAGGACGATCCCGATCCGCAACGTCACGTCGCCGATCCGGTGCTGGTGCGCGCGATCCTCGACGGCTACCGCGCCGGGGTGGCGGCGGTGATCAAGCGCGGGACTGGGGAAGACGACGCGCTCGAGATCGCCGGCGCGCTGATCACGTACGAACAGGCGCTGCGTTTCCTCACCGACTTCATCCTCGGCGACGTCTACTACCGCACGACACGACCCCGTCAGAACCGTGATCGTGCCCGCGGCCAGCTCGCCCTGCTCACGTCGATGCGGGGTACCGTCGCATCGTGACAGAGCTTCCCGCGCTCGATCGTTCGGCCCTTCCCGCCATTGCAGACCTGTGCCGGCGCGGTGTGCCCGATTCGCCGTCGATGCAGGAGCTCGATGCGGCGCTGTTCGGCTCCCAGCAACCGGCGGTCGTGCGCGGCGATCCGGCTGTGGGTGTGGTCGCGACGGTAGAAGGCGATGGTGGCGCCTACCTGCGGCTCCTGGTCGTCGAGCCGGAAGTGCGCGGCCGGGGCCACGGGCACGCGCTCTTGCGGGCGGCGCACGCCGACGCGCGTGCAGCGGGGCACGCTTCGATCACAACCGGCGCGGACGCACCGTTCTTCTTGTGGCCCGGGGTGCCGACCACGAGCACCGCCCTGCTCTGCCTGCTCGAGCGCCATCACTACTCGCGCGTCGAAGCGAACTTCGACATGACCATCGATCTTGCATCGATCATCGAGGATCCCGGCGGCCACGCACCGGCCGCACCCGCTGATCGGGACGAGATCGCGACGTTCATGGCGACGCACTGGCCCAGCTGGGAGGCAGAAGTCCTACGTGCGCTCGACAAGGGGAACCTTGTCCTCTCGCGTGATGACGAGGGCATCAGCGCGTTCTGCGCGTTCGAAGTCAACCGTGCGGGCTTTCTCGGTCCGGTGGCGGCCCGTCCCGACCTCATCGGTCGCGGCGCCGGCACTCCCGCACTCCTCGGGGCACTGCATGAGCTTCGGGCCCGGGGCCGGTCGAGCATCGAAGTCACGTGGGTCGGGCCGATCGTTCCGTACGCACGGCTGGGTGGCCGGGTCAGCAATGTCTACCTCGTCTATCGCAAAGGGCTGTCGTGAACCTGTTGCCGCAGCCGAGGTTCGTCGACCTCGAAGATCGCGTCACCGCGAACACCACCGTCACCGAGAGCATCGACGCGTCGCTGCCGGCGCAGGGCTACACGTTGACGATCACCGGCGAGGGCGTCGCGCTCGTTGGGGCGGACGAGGCGGGATGCTTCTACGGGCGCGCCACGCTTGCGCAGCTCGCGCGCCTACATGACGGTGGCTTGCCGATCGGCGCGATCCGGGACCACCCGGATCTCGCGATCCGTGGGGTCATGCTCGACGTCTCGCGTGACAAGGTCCCGACGATGGACACGCTCTATGCGCTGATCGAGCGCCTCGCATCGTGGAAAGTGAACCACGTCGAGCTCTACATCGAGCACACGTTCGCGTATCGCAATCATCCCGAGGTCAATGCCGACGCGAGCCCGTTCACTCCCGACGAGATCCGCGCGCTCGACGCGTTCTGCCGCGAGCGCCACGTCGAGCTTGCACCCAATCAGAACTGTCTCGGGCACATGAACCGCTGGTTGAAGCACCCGCGATACCACGCGCTCGCGCTTGCTCCGGACGGCTTCGTCGATCCGTACGGCCTCGCTCACGAAGCCATGACCCTCGATCCGGCGCACCCCGGATCACTCGCCCTCGTGCGCGAGCTGCTGGGCGAGCTGCTGCCGTCGTTCTCGAGCAGGCGGGTCAACATCGGCCTCGACGAGACCTGGGAGCTGCCGCGCGAACGTCTCGACGAGTACTTCGCGTGGATCGCGACCTTGCGCGCGCTGCCCGAGCTCGACGGTCACGAACCGATCATCTGGGGCGACATGTTCTCGGGCGATCCGGCGCTCATCGCGAAGGTGCCCGAAGGGGTCACCGTCTGCGAATGGGGCTACGACGCCGAGTATCCGTTCGGCGAACGGCTCGCGTGCCTCGCGCAGGCCGGCCTGCCGTTCTGGGTTGCGCCGGGCACGTCGGCCTGGCTGAGCATCGGCGGGCGTCTCACCAATGCCGTCGAGAACTGCCGAAACGCGGCCGCTGCCGCGCTCGAGCACGGCGGTCTCGGGTTCCTCAATACCGACTGGGGCGATCGCGGCCACCTCCAGCAGTGGCCCGTCAGCGACCCGGGGTTTGCCTACGGCGCTGCGGTGTCGTGGTGCCTCGAGGCGAACCGCGCGCTCGATCTCGACGCGGCTCTGAGCGCGCATGCCTTCCACGACCCGACGGGCGGGCTCGCGGCGGCGCTGCTCACCATCGGCGACGCGCACCGCGCGATCACGCCGCAGATCCCGAACCATTCGATCCTTGCGATGCACCTGTACTTCCCGCAGATCCGTGTCGGTGCCGGCATCACCAGGGGGATCACGAACGCGGAGCTCGACACTGTTGCCGGCCGGCTCGGGCATGCGCGAGCTGATGTTGCACGCGCGAAGCCGGCGCGCGACGACCGCGAGCTGCTCGTCGAGGAGGTCTTCTGGACCATCGACGTGCTCGAGCTGTTGACCGATGACGCACGCGCACGCATCGCGGGCGACAGCACGCTCGCATCGATCCCACAGGCACAGCGCGACGACTTCGCCCGGCGTCTCGCCGCGCTGACCGATCGATACCGAGTGCTCTGGCTCGCCCGCAACCGTCCCGGCGGGTTGGGTGACAGCCTCGCGTGGCTCGACAACCTGCGCGCCGCGTACGAAAGTGGCCGCCCCGACCCGATGTGGGGTGGCTGGCCGAAACAGTTCACGTGAGTCGCGGGAGGTCGCGATCCGTCTACACGCTGGTCCAGCCGCCGTCGACGCAGACCACCTGGCCGGTCATGAAGCTGCTCGCGTCGCTCGCGAGCAGGAGCAACGCGCTGTCGAGCTCGTGCTCTTCACCGCCCCGACCCATCGGTGTGCGCTGTCGAAGCCACCGTTCCGAGCGCTCGTCACCGAACATCACGCCTTCGGTCATCTCACTGCGGAACCATCCCGGCGCGAGGCAGTTGACCCGAACGCCCTTGCGCGCCCATTGCGCGGCGAGCTCGCGTGTGAGATTGACGAGGCCCCCTTTCGAGGCGGCGTAGCCCGCCTCTGGAATCTGGCCCACGCCGACAAGCCCCCAGATGGAGGCCACGTTCACGATGGTGCCGCCTTCCCCGGAGGCCATCATCGCCCGGGCGCACTCGCGCGCGAGCTCGAACGGAGCGACGAGGTTCACCCGCAGCGTTGCGCCGAACTTCTCGGTCGTCTCGTCGAACGCCGGCATCGGCTCGCTTGTGCCGGCGTTGTTCACCAGGATGTCGACCCGGTCGTAGTGCGCGAGCGTCGCGGCGACGAGAGCTTCCGGAGCGCCGTCCTCTGCCAAGTCGCACACAACCGGATGGGCGTCGCAGAGCTCGGACGCAAGGCGGTCGAGCCGTTCGACGCGACGCGCTGCAAGCACGACTCGTGCACCGACCGCGTCGAGCACGCGTGCGAAGCGGGCGCCGAGACCCGCGCTTGCACCGGTGACGATCGCGACCTTGCCGTCGAGCCGAAATGCGGCGAGGGGATCGAGCACACGCGGAATCTAGTTGCGGCCCTGAGGCCGTCCTTCACGGTGGGATTTCGTGACCACGCCGCCGCCGGTGAGGCCTCGGGTGGTGGCCGCGGCGCAAGCCGCGTAGCGTCCCCCGGGTGAACGACGACATCCGCCCCTTCCGCATCGAGGTTCCCGACGCGGTGCTCGACGACTTGCGCGAGCGTCTCGTCCGTACGCGCTGGCCCGATCAGATTCCCGGCAGCGGCTGGGGATACGGCACCGACCGGGCGTATCTGCAAGATCTGTGCGACCACTGGGCATCGAAGTTCGACTGGCGAGCGCAAGAGGAGCGGTTCAATCGCTGGCCGCACTTTCTCACCGACATCGACGGCCAGCAGATCCACTTCATCCATGCCCGCTCGGACGATCCGAACGCGTTGCCGCTGATCATCACGCACGGCTGGCCCGGTTCGGTGGCCGAATTCCTGGATGTGATCGAACCGCTGCGCGAGAACTTCCACGTCGTCGCCCCGTCGCTCCCCGGATACGGCTGGTCGGGGCCGACCACGGAACCCGGCTGGGACGCGCAACGAACGGCGCAGGCATGGAAGACATTGATGGCGCGTCTCGGCTACGGACGGTACGGCGCGCAGGGCGGCGACTGGGGTGCGATGATCAGCGCACGGCTTGCCGCGATCGACGCGGAGCACATGGTGGGCCTCCACACGAACATGTTGCTCGCCTTCCCCGCCGACATGAGCAGTGTGCAGCTGAACGAGCAGGAGACCGCGGACCTCGCGGCGGCCGGCGAGTTCATGACGCGGGGCGCCGCATACCAGGAGATCCAGGGCAAGAACCCGCAGACACTCGGGTACGGGCTGACCGATTCGCCCGCCGGCCTCGCGGGATGGATCGTCGAGAAGTTCTGGGCCTGGACCGACAACGACGGCAACCCCGAAGACGCGGTGACCCGCGAACAGCTGTTGACGAACATCACGGTGTACTGGGTGACGAACACGATCAACTCGTCGATCAGGCTCTACTGTGAGTCGCAACGCGGCCGAAACTTCGGGCCCGACGAGGCGTTCGTCACCGTCCCGACCGCGGCCGCGGTGTTCCCCAAGGAGATCTTCCGGATTCCCAAGCCCTACGCCGCCTCGCGCTACAACCTGGTGCGTTACACGCGCTTCGATCGCGGTGGCCATTTCGCGGCACTCGAAGAGCCGGACCTGCTGGTGCAAGACGTCAAGGAGTTCTTCGCCAGTCTGATGTGAAGTGTGCACGAGGTGAGGTGGCGTTCATGCACGATCTGGTGGTCAAGGGTGGGACGGTCGTCGACGGCACCGGCGCGCCTGCGCGTACCGCCGATGTCGCGATCACCGGCGGTGTGGTGACGGACGTCGGCAAGGTTGACGGCCGCGCCCGTACCAAGATCGATGCCGACGGCGCGCTCGTGACGCCCGGCTTCGTCGACGTGCACACGCACTTCGACGGACAGGTGACGTGGGATCCGCTGTTGACGCCGACCTGCTGGCACGGTGTGACCACCATCGTCATGGGCAACTGCGGGGTCGGCTTCGCCCCCGTCAAGCCCGACAGGCACGCGTGGCTGATCGGCCTGATGGAAGGCGTCGAGGACATCCCCGGCGCCGCACTGGCCGAGGGCATCGAGTGGGGTTGGGAGCACTTTCCCGAATACCTCGACGCGGTCGACCGGGCGGACAAAGTGCTCGACGTCGGCGCCCAGGTGCCGCACGGCGCCGTCCGCGCGTACGTGATGGGGGAGCGGGGTGCGAAGAACCAGCCCGCGACGCCGGATGACATCGAAGCGATGGCGCGCATCGTGCGCCAGGGCATGGAGGCGGGCGCGCTCGGCTTCTCGACGAGCCGGACGATCGCGCACATGGCGATCGACGGCGAGCCGGTGCCGGGCACGTTCGCGGCCGAGGACGAGCTGTTCGGCATCGG
>DASQHW010000493.1:0-2023 GCA_035631895.1 Acidimicrobiia bacterium
GATGCGCCGCTTCGTGCCCTCGGGGTCGCGCGTCACGCGCCCGCCGCCCGCTCCGACGTTCCTCGCTGGTCCGTGGTCCGGGGCCATGCTGGTATTCTGAGGTTTTAACCAGGTAGTTACAAGTGTCCCCGGAGCGACTGACCGAAATTGAGGGAACACTGGTACATCGCCGTCGAAGCGGGGGCAGTTCGATCGAGATGGTTTCCGGCACCACGACCGACGACCCGCCGATCGGCGACCAGACCGAGACCCGCCGCTGGTGGATCCTCGGAACGCTGTGCGTCTGCCTGATCGTCATCGGCGTCGACAACACGATCCTCAACGTGGCGCTCCCGTCCATCGTGCGCAAGCTGGGCGCGTCGGGTTCGGAGCTGCAATGGATGGTCGACGCGTACACGATCGTGTTCGCGTGCCTCCTGCTCACGGCGGGATCACTCGGCGACCGTTACGGCCGGAAGCACGCGCTGAGTTTTGGGCTCGTGTGGTTCGGAGCGTGCTCGGCGTTCGCGTCGCAGGCGTCGTCGCCGGGCATGCTCATCTTCGCGCGCGCCTTGATGGGTATCGGCGGCGCATTCATCTTCCCGACGACGCTGTCGATCCTCACCAACACGTTCCGCGATCCGAACGAGCGGGCGCGCGCGATCGGTATCTGGGCCGGTGTTGCCGGCATCGGGATCGCGGTCGGCCCGCTCGCCGGCGGCCTGCTCGTCGAGCACTTCGGCTGGGGATCCGTCTTCCTCGTCAACCTGCCGATCTGCGCGGCCGCGTTCGTGCTCACTCGTCTGCTCATCCCGAACTCCGGTAGCCGCGCCGAGGCTCCGCTCGACCCCGTCGGCGCGCTGCTGTCGATCATCGGGCTCGTCGGCGTCCTCTACGCCATCATCGAGGGTCCGAACATCGGATGGTCCGCGACCGGGGTCGTCGGCGGCTTCGCCCTCGGCCTCGTGTTCCTGGCCGCATTCGCCTGGTGGGAAACGCACACGGCCCATCCCATGCTCGACGTACGTTTCTTCAGGAACCCGCGGTTCTCGGCCGCGTCGGCGACCATCACGATGACGTACTTCGCGCTGTTCGCCTCGACGTTCCTCCTCACCCAGTACTTCCAGTTCATCCTCGGGTACAGCCCGTTGAAGGCCGGGCTGATGCTCACGCCCGTGGCCATCGGGCTCATGGTCGGCTCGCCCACCGCGCCCCGCCTCGTGCTGCGTCACGGCACGAAGCGGGTGGTCGTGGCCGGGCTCCTCGTGATCGCCGCCTGCATGGCGTGCTACGGATCGAACACGATCATGTCGTCGTTCACGCTCGGGTTCGTGGTGCGACTGATCTACGGGATGGGCATGGGCATCACGACGGCGCCCGTCACCGAGTCGATCATGGGCTCGCTGCCGCCGGAGCGCGCGGGCGTGGGATCCGCGGTCAACGACACGACGCGTCAGACCGGGGGCGCGCTGGGAGTCGCGATCCTCGGCAGCATCTTCGCGGCCCGGTACCACCAGGTGATCGACGCCGCGCACTCCGTGCCGTCGGCGCTGTTGCACCAGGCCCGCGACTCCATCGGCCACTCGCTCGAGGTCGCGGCCCGTCACCGGGACCCGTCGGGCGCGGCCCTGCGCGCAGCCGCGCGGCAGGCATTCCTGTCGTCGATGCGGGTCACGTACACCTGCGCCGTCGTGATCGTGCTGTTCGCGGCGTCGTTCGCGGCGAAGTTCCTGCCGGCGCGCGCCGCGCCGATGGAGGCACCGCTCGACGCCGACGACACCGCTACCGCGCTGTTCGTCGGAGCGGAGAACGCGGCGCGCTGACTGGAAGTCAGCGAGCTCGCACGCGGTCTTCCACGATGCGCTTGAGCCGGCGTAGCGACCACCAGTTGCGCGCGGTGAGCAACGGATCGGCGACGATCTGGGCCACCCGCGAATTCAGGAACCCGAAGCCGCGCAACGAGTCCTCGATCATCGTGACGCGCGTGCGGCCGGGGGCGATGGGCTCCAGATCGAGCTCGACCCGGGCAGCCCCCGGCGGGCGG
>DASQHW010000494.1:0-8889 GCA_035631895.1 Acidimicrobiia bacterium
TCGCCTTGGGCAGCCTCCAGGTGCTCTACCTCAACGACACGCTGCACCAGACGAACATCCTCCATCGTGGGCTCATCCTGAGCATCGCCGGCTTCGTGGCAGTGCCGTTCCTCTATCCGGTCGGTGCGTATTTCGACCGGACCTACCGGAAGGACCCCGCCAAAGCACTCCTCATCGTCGGTGCGATGATCATTCCTTCGGCGCTCTTCACGCCGTTGCAGGTCTCGACGCACAGCGTGGCGTGGTTCGTGATCTGGGGCATCCCGCAAGCGGTGCTGACGGCATGCGCCTTCGCGATGGTGACGCCCGTGCTACAGGCCGTGTGCCCTTACCGCTTGCGCGGCCTCGGCGTTGCAATGGGCGTGATGTACGTGATCCTGATCGGAGGGTTCGCGGGCGGCGTCCTGGCCGACTTCTTCACGAATGCATTCGGCGTACGGAGCGCAGTGCTCATCCTGGGTATCCCGACCAGCATCATCGGCGGCCTGCTCCTCATGAACGGTGCCCGCTACATCCGCAACGATCTTTCGCTCGTCGTCGAGGAGCTCCTCGAGGAGCAGGAGGAACACCGGAAGCGGACGATCGACGCCGCGGAGACGCCGGTGCTCCAAGTCGTGAACATCGACTTCTCGTACGGCTCGGTGCAGGTGCTGTTCGACGTCAACTTCGAGGTCTTCCGCGGCGAGTGCGTCGCCCTGCTCGGGACGAACGGTGCGGGGAAATCCACGATCCTGCGCGTGATCAGCGGGCTCGAGGTTCCCGAGCGTGGCGTCGTACGCCTGGGCGGCCGCAACATCACATACGTCGCACCGGAGCAACGCGTCCGCCTCGGCATCGTGCAACTCCCTGGCGGCAAAGGCGTGTTCCCGAGCCTTACCGTGCAGCAGAACCTTGCCGTCAGTGCCCGGCTGTCCGCCGGCAGCAATGCCGAGGTCGAAGAGCGTGTCGACGGCGTGATCGAGCTCTTTCCCGAGCTCGGCGACCGGCGAAAGCAACCGGCGCGAAGCCTCTCCGGCGGTCAACAACAGATGCTTGCGCTCGCCCGCGTGCTCATACATCAGCCCGAAGTGCTGTTGATCGACGAGCTGTCGCTCGGGCTCGCACCCGTTGTCGTACAACGCATGCTGGAGCTCGTCGACCACCTCAAAGCGCGTGGTCAAACGATGATCATCGTCGAGCAGTCGTTGAATGTCGCGCTGTCGATCTCCGACCGTGCGATCTTCCTCGAGAAGGGTGAGGTCAAGTTCGAGGGGAGCGCGAGCGACCTCATGCAGCGTGACGACCTCGCCCGAGCGGTGTTCTTCGGAACCGAGGGCGGCTGATGGGCGGCACGCTCCTCGCGCTCCACATCATGACCGCCAACATCGTCTTCAAGGGCTTCGTCGCGGGCCTCAGCTTCTCGCTCGTCGCGATGGGGATCGTGCTCGTCTACCGGTCGTCCCGGATCATCAATTTC
This sequence comes from Acidimicrobiia bacterium, assembly GCA_035631895.1. Lineage (GTDB taxonomy): Bacteria > Actinomycetota > Acidimicrobiia > IMCC26256 > PALSA-610 > DASQHW01. The sequence goes on from DASQHW010000494.1 coordinate 1,457, forward strand.
GCCGTCGGCGATCTCGGTGTTCCTGCGACGGCGGTACTCGGCTTGTACGTCGCAAAGTCGCATTGGCCCTACTTCCCCGCGCTCATCTTCGCCCTGCTCATCGGCACGCTCTCGGGCACGGTCGTGGAGCTCGCGGTGATCCGCCGGTTGTTCAAAGCGCCGCGGGTCATCGTGCTCGTCGCGACGATCGGCATCGCCGAGCTCGCGCGAGGGGTCACGCTCGCGATCCCGCAGTACCGCACCGGCAAGTTCCAGAGTCAATTCCCGACCCCGATCAGCAGCGAGTGGAAGCTCGGCAGCATCACGGTCACAGGACCGCAGCTCCTTGTGCTGATCGTCGTGCCGATCATCGCCCTGTTCCTCTGGTGGCTGCTCGGGCACACGCGCTTCGCCGACGCCGTGCGCGCATCCGCGACGAATGCCGACCTCGCGCGGCTCACCGGCATCAGCCCGAAGATGATGTCGACGGCGATCTGGACGATCGCCGGATTCCTCTCGACGATGTCGGTGATCCTCTACGCAACCCAGCAAGGCTCCACCGAGCTGGTCTCGATCGGCCCCGACACGCTGCTCGCCGGGCTCACCGCGGCCCTCATCGGGCGGATGCGATCGTTTCCGCAGGCCGCGCTCGGCGGCATTGCCATCGGCATCGCGCGCCAGGTGCTGTTCTTCAACTTCTTCTCGCCCACCGAGGCGGGCCTGACGCAGTTCCTGCTCTTCATCCTCGTGCTCGTGCTGGTCGCCCGCATGAGCCGTACCGACGAGACGGGTGGTGAGAGCTTCGCGTTCGCACCGCGTGTTCCGCCGGTGCCCGAACGGCTCCGGCAGATCTGGTGGGTACGCCGGATGCCGCAACTCCTCGCCGCGGTCGCGCTCGCCGTCGCGATCGTGGTGCCGCTGTTCATCAGTCAATCGGAACACCATCAGACGTACGCGCAGATCCTCGCGTTCGCGATCTGCGCCGTGTCGGTCACGGTCCTCACGGGTTGGGGCGGTCAGCTCTCGCTCTGTCAGATGGCCTTCGCGGGCATCGGCGCGTTGAGCGCAGCCGCGTTCGTGCGCGGCGTCACGCTCAATGTCGGATACCGGTCCCACCGACTGATCAAAGGGGCGATCCGGCCCGTCCCGTTCTCGCTTGCGTTGATCTGTCTCGTCCTCGCGGCGACTGCGATCGGGTTCGTCATGAACCGCCGCTTCCGAGGCCGGGCACGGCTGGTCACGATCGCGGCCGCCGTGTTGCTCGTCGGCGGCGCCGCGGTGCTGTTCCCCGCGGGTACCGACCGCTCGGGCACGCAGCATCCGCTGCCGTTCGTGGTCTCCCTGTTCCTCGGCGCCGTCATCGCCTGCGTCATCGCCGTCGCGGTCGGCATCGGCGCGCTACGCGTGAAGGGCCTCCTCCTTGCGATCAGCACGATGGCGTTCGCGATCGCCGCGCAGCTCTACATCTTCCCCCGTCCGATCTTCGACCCGGACGGCATCAACCTGGTGGAGCTCAATCGCGGGAAGCTCGGGCCGATCGACCTCGCGTTCCGGAACCGCGCCTACTACTGGTTCGTGCTCGGCGTCCTGGTCGTCGTGCTCCTCCTCGTCGGCCACCTGCGGAGAACCGGCGTCGGACGATCGATCATCGGCGTGCGCGAGAACGAGGCCGCGGCGGCGGCACTCACCGTCTCTCCCACTCGTACGAAGCTGACCGCTTTTGCCCTCGGCGGGTTCGTGGCCGGGCTCGGCGGCGCGTTGCTCGGGGGACTGGTCGTGAACATCGGCTACACGAATCAGTATTTCCGGGTCGAGGACTCGCTGAAGCTCGTGTCGATGGCAGTGATCGGCGGCCTCGGCAGCCTCGCCGGTGCAGTCACCGGCGCGTTGTGGGTCATCGGCCTGCCCGCGTTCTGGCCCACGAACACGACCGTGCCGCTGTTCACATCGAGCATCGGGCTGTTGATCATCCTGCTCTACGTTCCCGGCGGCTTCACGCAGATCGGCTTCTGGATGCGGGGCGAGATCTTGCGGTGGCTCGAGAAGCGTCTTCCCGCGGCGCCGACGAAGACGATGACCGCCCCGCCGCCGTCCTTGCGGCGCGTCGGCGCAGCCGAGCTCGTCACGAACGGCGACGGGAGCGTGCTCGCCACGAGGCAGCTCACCGTGCGATTCGGTGGAATCGTCGCCGTCGATCAGGTCGACTTCCACGCGAAACCCGGCGAGGTCGTCGGTCTCATCGGCACCAACGGCGCCGGCAAGTCGACACTTCTCAACGCGATCGGCGGCTACGTCCCGAGCTCCGGCGGCGTGTCGCTGCTCGGTGGCGAGATCTCCGGGCTTGCGTCGTACGAGCGGGCTCGTCTCGGGCTCGGCAGGACGTTCCAGGCTGCCACGCTGTTTCCCGAGCTCACCGTGCGCGAGACCGTGCAACTCGCGTTGGAGGCGAGGGAGCGGACGTCGTTCTGGGGCTCGTTGCTCTGGATACCGTCGATCAAGCCGGAGCGGCGAAAGCGCGTCGAAGCGGCCGAGCTGATCGACTACCTCGGCCTTGGCCGCTACGCGGACCGGTTCGTCGCCGAGCTCTCGACCGGCACGCGCCGCGTCGTCGAGCTCGCGTCGGTGCTCGCGGTTGCGCCCCGCGTGCTTTGCCTCGACGAGCCGACAGCCGGTGTCGCCCAACGTGAGGCGGAGGCGTTCGGGCCCCTCATCAAGCGCGTGCAACAGGAGCTGGACGCGACACTGATCGTCGTCGAGCACGACCTCCCGCTGATCCTCTCGATCAGCGACCGTGTGTACTGCCTCGAGGCCGGCAGCGTGATCGCGGTCGGCACACCTGCAGACGTGCGCAACGATCCCCGAGTCGTCGCGTCATACCTCGGCACGGACGAACGCGCGATTCAACGCTCGAACGCGTAATTCCGGGTCGCATTCGCGAGCCGCAAAGCGCACCGTTTGGTCGGCGGTTGTTCACCAGTGGACGCTCACGGGCCAAACGGTGTCGCGACCGGCGTTATCCGACGACCTTCCAGTCGCCGGTGGTACCGGCCGTCGGGTCGAACTCGACGAGGTTGGCACCGTCCGACGCGTCGTACTTGCCCGTGCCCAATGACGCCTTCGGCGTCCCGACGATCGTGATGCTTCCGAAGTGGTTGACCGCGTCGATCCAGTTGGTGTTGTCCAGGTACTTGCCGACCCTGTCCGCAATCGTCTTGAAGAACTGCACGTCGCTGCACGCGTCGCGGACGGTGATCCAGATCTCGTCCCGCTTGCCGTTGCGGCCCTTCGTCAGGTCCTTCGGCGCGATCACCTTGGTACCGCTCGCCTTCTCCCAGATCTTCACGCATTGCTGGAGTGACGGCGTCTCGAATTGCTGCTGGTCGGTGAGACCGACGTAGGCCAGCATGCCCTTGTACGGGTTCGGGTCGAGGCCTGCGTTCACGGCGTCCTGGCCGGCGCCCTTGGCGCTCGAGTCTGCGTCGGTGATGAGGAGCGCGTCCGGCATCGCCTTGCGAATCTTCTGCACGAACACCTTGGACACCGATGTCAGGCCGGAGATGAACAAGGCATTCACGTTCTCGCCCTTCCATCGTTCGATCAGGCTGTCGAGCTGCGATTGCGCTGCCGTCGTGTCACCCGACGCGTCCGTCTGCAGCACACCGGCGGTACCGACCGACAGCCCCAGCTTCTTCAGCTCGGGCTGGATGACGCTTGCGATGCGCGATTTCGTGCCGGTCTCGGCAAGGATCCCGAACTTCTTGCCCGTCAGGAGGCCTTTGGTGTTCGCGGCCTCCAACATGTCCCGGGTCGAGCGCTCGGCAAGAGTGTCGGTCGTCAACAGCAAGCCGCCCGGGACCCGCTTCATGATGTCCTCGGACAGCTCGTGGGTGATGAGAATCGTCTTGTGCTGCTTGGTGAAGCACACCTGTCCGGCCCCCGTGGGCTCGTACAGCACGCCGATCGTCGCGAACACCTTCGCGTCCTCGGTCAACTTCGTGCACGCCTGCAACGGCGGGTCGGTTCCGAGCGGTGCGTACAAGTCGTAGACCGGTACGAGCCTCTTGCCGCCCGCGACGCCACCGTTGTTGTTGACGTCGTCGATGAACGCCTGGAAGATCTTCTGCTGGTCACCGCGCGTGAAGTCGATGTTCGCGGAGATGACGGAGTTGTTGTAATCGATCAACACGACGCCGAGCTTCACGCTCGTATCGGTCACGCCTTGGCCCAGGGTCGTCGACTGTGGTGCGGTGCCGGCTGCAGGCGATGTCGCGCCGGTGGTGCCCGGGGAAGCGGCGGGCTTGCTGCTGCTCCCACAGGCGGCCAGCGCAACGATGCACGCGAGCCCGACGAGCAGAGCAATGAACGAACGCGATCGACGACGCCTGCGTGTCTGCAACACGAGGATTCCCCCTGTCCATACGAGCCGGACGAACACTATGACGTGCGTGTCACTTCGTGGTGCATGTCTACCGTCCGACGTCCCGGACGGGTGTCAGCGCTCGCCAGTCCCCTGTCTCGGGGATCGTCGGGTCGTAGGCAACGAGCCCGTAGGTGTTGTCGGCGTCGTACTTGCCGTCGTGGAGCGACGCATAGATCGTCGACGTGTCGTCGACCGGTCCGAAGTTGTTCACGGTGTGGATCCAGTTCTCGTCGTTGAGGTACGGGCCGACACGCTTGGCGATGGTCGCGAAGAAGTTGGTGAAGAGGCAGGCGTCCTCCACCTCCGAGTAGATGTCGTTCTGCTTGCCGTTCGGCAGCTTCACGACCACGTTCGGCGAAGGCACCTTGCGGCCGGTCGCCTTCTCCCAGATGTCGCGGCAGAACGCGAAATGGGGTGTCTTGGTGTGCTCGATGCCGGTCTGGCCTTCCGCCGAGATCGCGCCGTCGTAGGGATTCGGTGAGACGTGCGCCTTCTGCTCCTCGCGCGCGCTGTCCAGGATGGTCGTCGTGTCGGCCACCAGCAGCATGTTGGGAATCGCCTTCTTGATCTTCTCGACGAACTGCTTGTCGGCAACGTCCGCACCGACGATGATCAAGGCGTTCGTGCCCTCGGTCTTCCACCGCTCGACGAAGCTGTCGAGCTGCGCTTGGGCCTCGGTGGTGTCGCCGTTCGTGATCGTGAGCGCGGCATCGGCGCCGCGCTCGACTCCGAGCTCACGTAGGCCGGGGACGACGACCTTCGTCACCCGTGACCGGTTCGCAGCATCGCTGATCGTGCCGACCTTCTTGCCGCGCAGGGTTCCCTGCGACTTCAGCAACGACATGATCACGTCGAGACGTCGCTCCGGCAGGATGTCCGGCGTCACCATCATGCCGTGCGGGGCCTTGTCGACGAGTCCCTGAGTCAGCGCGTCGGCAACGACGACCGTGTGGTGGCGTTTCGCGAAGCACAGCTGGGCGTCGCCGCTCGGGTCGTAGAAGATGCCGATCGCCGCGAAGACCTTGTCGTCCTCGGTGAGCGAGGTGCATGCCGCGAGCTCGGACGAGAGATTGATCGGGCAGTACGACTTGAAGACCGGTTCCAGCCTCCGGTGGTTGATGCCGCCCTTCGCATTGATGTCGTCGATGAAGATCTGGAATGCCTGTTGTTGGTCCGGTCGCAGCTGGTCGACGAACTGCTTGACGCAGTCGAAGTCGATCATCATCACGCCGATCTTGATTGCGTCCGCCGTCACACCCGTGCCGAGCGTCGTCGATACCGCATTCGTCGTCGGAGTGGTGGCCTGATTCGCCTTCTTGCTGCTCCCGCACGCCGGGGTCGACAGCACGGCGAGGGCGATCCCGACGCCCAACAGCTTGCGACCGGTCATGACCGCGGACTGTACGAGAGGAAATCTGAGACGTCGAGGTGCAGGAAGGTCAAGGACCCTGCGACGCCCTGTCCCCGTTGGGCCCGTGTCTCAGTCGGGCTCTCCCGCCAACGTCAATACCAGAGCCTCGACGGCGTCGAGGATCCGGCGGGCGAAAGCTGCGAACGCTCGCACAGTCATGCCATCTGATCGGCACGGTGTGAGCGATCGTCGAACGCGACGAGTGACCATCACGCGAGCTCGACGAGGTCGAGGAGGTCGTCGGACCAGTGGTCGATGACGCCCTCCGGCATCAGCAGGACCCTGTCCGGGGCCAGCTCGGTGACGAACTCGGTGTCGTGGCTCACGAGCACCATCGCGCCCTTCCACTCCCGCAACGCGGCACCCACGGCGGCACGGGAAGGCGGGTCGAGGTTGTTCGTGGGCTCGTCGAGCAACAGCAGGTTGTGCCGCTTGGCGATCAGCATCGTCAGGGCGAGCTTCGTCTTCTCGCCGCCCGAAAGGGTGCCCGCGTCCTGGAACGCGAGGTCGCCGCGGAGCCCGAACATGCCGAGGAGCCCGCGCAGGTACTGATCTGCGAGACCGGACTCGTCGCGGACGTGTGCGAGCACACTGCGCCCGGGGGCGATGCCTTCGTGCTCCTGGGCGTAGTAGCCGAGCGACACCTCGTGCCCGAGGCGCGCCGTGCCGAGGTCGGGCTGGAGCTCGCCGACGATGCTCCGCAGCAAGGTGGTCTTGCCCGCGCCGTTGAGGCCCAGCACGAGGACCCGCTCGCCGCGCCCCACGTCGAATGTCACGTCCTCGAACACCACCTTGTCGCCGAAGGCCTTCGCGAGATCGACCACCTCGAGCACCGTGCGTCCGGCGCGCGGCGGTTCCGGCAACTTGACCCGGAGCGTGCGCTCGCCCTTTCGCACGTCGACCTTCTCTGCCGCGATGCGCTCGACCCGATGGTCGAGGGTCTTGGCGAGACGAGCGCGCTTCGCGGTCTGGTGCCGCATCGAGTCGGCCAGCGCACGGAGGCGTTTCATCTCCGACTCCTGCCGGCCGGCGATCTTCGCCCGCCGCTCCTCGTCGGCCTTGCGCGCGACGAGATACTGCGAATACGTGCCGCGGTACTCGATCAGCTCGCCCTCGTCGAGGTGGAGGACCCGGGTCATTGCACGGTCGAGCAGGCCGAGGTCGTGGCTGATGACGAGCAGCGCGCCGCGGAACGATCGGAGGAAGCTCATCAGCCACTGCTTCGCGTCGACGTCGAGGTGGTTCGTCGGCTCGTCGAGCAACAGGAGATCGCTGCCCGCAAAGAGGATGCGCGCCAGCTCCACACGGCGTCGTTCACCACCCGACAGCGCGCTGAGCGGGAGATCGAGGCGATCCGAGGCGAGCCCCAACCCGGCGGAGATGCGCCGGACCTCGGCATCGGCCGCGTAGCCGCCGTCGGCCCGGAACGCATCTTCGGCGTTGGCGAACGCGCGCACGTTGCGCGCCGAGGGGTCGCAGTCGACCCGGGCCCGGAGCTCCTCCAGACGGTGCGCGGCCTCATCGAGCCCGCGCCCCGACAGCACATGGGCGAGCGCCGTGCCGTCGACACCTGCTCCACGCGGCGGCGGGTCTTGCGGCAGATAGCCGACTGCCGGCGGGCGC
>DASQHW010000495.1:0-2749 GCA_035631895.1 Acidimicrobiia bacterium
TCGGCCCGTCGGCCTCGTGGACATCCGCGCCGTGCACCTGGCGCAACCACACCCACGTGCTCGGAGCGGGAAGACCGGCTGCGGCCGCGAGATCCTCTCGGTGCTTCGCCACCGCGCGCGGATCGTCATCGACCTGGTCACCGACGTTGCCCTGCGCCCGGCCGCTGCACCGGACCGTTGCCGGCCCGACCTCGCGCGACAGGATCACCGCAGGAATTCGGGCACGTCGAAGTCGTCGTCGCCGAGGTCGAGGCCGTCCTCGGAACCGAGCGAGTCCGCGTCGTCGAGACCGAGCGAGCCGCTCCGCTGCGTCCGTGATTCGCCTTCGAAGCGATCGAAGCCGGCGGCGATCACGGTGATGCGCACCTCGTCACCGAGCGCGTCGTCGATGACCGCGCCGAAGATGACGTTGGCATCGGCATGTCCTGCTTCGCCGACGATCTGCGCCGCCTCGTGGAGCTCGAACAATCCGAGATCCGACGGTCCGCTCACGTTGAGCAGAATGCCCCGCGCGCCCTCGATGCTCGCCTCGAGCAGCGGGCTCGAGATCGCAGCACGCGCGGCGGCGACGGCACGGCCGTCTCCCGAGGCGTATCCCACACCCATGAGCGCGGAGCCCGCGTTGCTGAGGATCATCTTCACGTCTGCGAAATCGGTGTTGATGAGACCGGGTGTCGTGATGAGGTCGGTGATCCCCTGCACGCCCTGCAGCAGCACCTCGTCCGCCATCTTGAACGCGTTCAGCATCGAGGTGCGCTCGTCGCTCACCTGGAGCAGTCGCTCGTTCGGGATGATGATGATGGTGTCGACCTTCTCTTTCAGCTTCTGGATACCGGTGTCGGCCTGTACCGAGCGGCGGCGCCCCTCGAAGCTGAACGGCCGCGTCACGACGCCGACCGTCAGTGCGCCGATCTGCTTGGCGATCTCCGCGACGAGCGGCGCGCCGCCGGTGCCCGTGCCACCGCCCTTGCCGGCGGTGATGAACACCATGTCGGCGCCTTTCAGCACCTCTTCGATCTCTTGGCGATGCTCCTCGGCGGCCTGGCGGCCGATCTCCGGATCGGAGCCGGCACCGAGCCCGCGCGTCAGTTGCCGGCCGATGTCGAGCTTGACGTCGGCGTCCGACAGGAGCAGCGACTGCGCGTCGGTGTTGATCGCGATGAACTCGACGCCCTTCAAGCCGGCGTCGATCATCCGGTTCACGGCATTGCAGCCGCCCCCGCCGACGCCGACGACCTTGATGACTGCCAGGTAGTGCTGCGGAGCGCCGAGCATTGCGCGACCTTTCCTGTTCGACTTCGCCGCGAGACACGAGCGCCTGCGCACACGTCGGACCGTTGCCGGGCCGGCTCCCGCCGGCCGAACCCCCAGAACTGTGAAGCTCAACTTCAGGTTGATGATTATGTCAACCTGTGCTGAGCGTCGAGACCTTACCGAACGATGCGCCGGCGTTGCAATCAGTCGTGCACCACCGGCGTGTCCGGCGTGGACACGTCGATGTACGAGAACGCCGTCGCGCCGCGGTCCGCGAGCACCGCGAGTGCGGCCGCGGCCTTCGCGCCCACGTCGCTCGCCGTGCCGAGGCGGATCGCGCCGCGTCCCGTGAGGTGCAGCGCGAGACCGGTACCCGCGACGTCGACCGACGCGACCTGTTGGGCGAGTGCACGCGGAAGCTGCGAGACGATGCCCGCGGCTTCCGGTGGCGAGAGCAGCTCACCGGGCGCCGGTGCGCGGCGAACGCCGACGATCTTCGCCAGCCCGGCGGGCGCCGCGGGGACCTGCGCGATCGCGTGGCCATTGTCCGCGAGCAGGACGACGTCTCGACCGTCCTGCACGTACGCGACGGGTGTGTATTCGGTGATCACGATGCGCACGGTTCCCGGGTAGTCACGAACGACCTTCGCACGCTCGACCCAGGGCAGCCCTTCGACGCGACGCACCGCGGCCGCGGTGTCGACGAACAGCAGCGCGTCGTGCAGATGGATGCGCGACGACGCACGCACCTGCTCCGCCGTGAGATGCTGCGCGCCGAGCACCTCCACGCGATCGACGTCGAGGAACGGCGAGTTCACCGTGACGAATGCCAGCCCGAGCGCCACGATGATCGAGCCGGCGACGAGCAGCACGCGCAGCCGGCGCCGCCCGACGGCGCGCTTCACCTCGATCCGTCGCTCGCGTATGCGCGGGTCCATCGGCACCGGCGGCGGCGTTTCCGCCGGCGGCGGGGATGTGGATGTAGGTGTGGTCGTGGTCATCGTCCGACCTCCTCCTCGGTGTGGGAGAAGCCGACGAGCCGCAGCTCGGGCTCCAACCTGACGCCGGTTTCGGTCTCCACCCGTCGCTGCACCTCGCGGATCAGTGCGTAGACGTCGTCGGCGTGCGCGCTGGGTTCCGCGACGAAGAAATTCGCGTGCTTCTCGGAAACGACCGCACCGCCCACGCGCAGACCCTTCAGGCCCGACGCCTCGATCAGCCTCCCCGCGGCATCGCCCGCAGGGTTCGTGAAGACCGATCCGGCGTTCTGGCCGCCGGGCTGGTGCGCTCGGCGCCAGCGGACGATCTCGTCGATCCGTTGCGCACACGCGCCCGGCGCGTCCGGGCGACCGGTGAACGACGCCGCGCCCACGACCGCTCGCGGCCCGAGCGCAGAGTGCCGGTAGCCGAGCCCCACCTCGTCGCGCGTCAGCTCACGCACGACGCCCTCGTCCAGATCCACGACGCGTGCCGTGTGCAGGCCGTCGACAGTCTC
>DASQHW010000496.1:0-2675 GCA_035631895.1 Acidimicrobiia bacterium
CCAGGTCATCCCCCACGTCACCGATGAGATCAAGGCCGCCGTCCGCAACCTCGCCGCCGACGACGTCGACGTCGTCATCACCGAGATCGGCGGCACCGTCGGCGCCATCGAGATCCTTCCGTTCCTCGAAGCGATCCGGCAGTTCCGCAACGACGTCGGGCGCGACAACGTCTTCTACGTGCACGTCACGCTCGTGCCGTTCATCGGGCCGTCGGGCGAGCAGAAGACGAAGCCCACCCAGCACTCCGTCACCGAGCTGCGCAGCCGGGGCATCCAGCCCGACGTCATCGTGTGCCGCTCCGACCGGCCCATCCCGACCCGGCTGAAGGAGAACATCTCCCAGCTGTGCGACGTCCCCGAGGAGGGGATCGTCTCCGCGGTCGACGCCGACCACCTCTACGAGATCCCGCTCGTGCTGCACGAGGAGGGCCTCGACGACCAGGTGTGCCAGCTGCTGCACCTGCCCGGCCAGCCCGACCTGTCGGGATGGGAGGCGTTGGTCGAGCGCATCGAAGCGGCGGTGTCGCCGGTGCGCATCGGCCTCATCGGCAAGTACGTCAACCTGCCCGACGCCTACCTGTCGGTCGCCGAGGCTCTGCGTCACGGGGGCTACGAGCACGGGGCCAAGGTCGAGATCGTGTGGATCCAGGCCGAGGAGGTCGAGGGCCTGCTGGCCGACGGCCGACTCCACGACCTCGACGGCATCGTGATCCCCGGCGGCTTCGGCGAGCAGGCCCTCGGTGTCGTCGGCCGAGATCCAGTCGATCACGACCTTGGCGCCGCATCCGTAGCCGCCGTGCTTCAGCGCCTCCACCACCGACAGGTACGCGTCGGGAAGGTTGATGTACTTGCCGACGAGGCCGATCCGGATCTCCTGGTCGGCCGAACGCATCCGGTCGACGAGCCCCTGCCACTCGGACAGATCGGCGACACTGCCCTCGAGGTGGAGCATCTCGCAGACGTAGTCGTCGAGGCCCTCTTCGTGGAGCACGAGCGGGATCTCGTAGAGGTGCTCGGCGTCCACGGCGGTGACGATCCCGGCCTCGGGGACGTCGCACAGCGCCGAGATCTTCTCCTTCAAGCGCTTCGGGATCGGCCGGTCGCTGCGGCAGACGATCGCATCGGGCTGGATGCCGCGGCTGCGGAGCTCGGTCACGGAGTGTTGCGTCGGTTTGGTCTTCTGCTCGCCCGACGGTCCGATGTACGGCACCAGTGTCACGTGCACGTAGAACACGTTGTCGCGGCCGACGTCCTTGCGGAACTGCCGGATCGCCTCGAGGAACGGCAGGATCTCGATGTCGCCGACGGTGCCGCCGACCTCGGTGATCACGACGTCCACGTCGTCGGTCGCGAGCGCGGTGATGCGCTCCTTGATCTCGTTGGTGATGTGCGGGATGACCTGCACGGTCTCGCCGAGGTACGCGCCGCGCCGCTCCTTGGCGAGCACCGACTGATAGATCGAGCCCGTCGTGGCGTTCGAGCGACGCGTCAGCGGCACGTCGACGAACCGCTCGTAGTGCCCGAGGTCGAGGTCGGTCTCGCCCTTGTCGTCGGTGACGAACACCTCCCCGTGCTGGAAGGGGTTCATCGTTCCGGGGTCGACGTTGATGTAGGGATCGAGCTTCTGCATCGTGACGCGCAGGCCGCGGCTCTTGAGGAGCCGCCCCAGCGACGACGCGGTGAGCCCCTTGCCGAGGCTCGATGCCACCCCACCGGTCACGAAGACGTGCTTGGCCAAGATGTCGTGTCCCTTCGGATCGCCCCGACCGCGTCGTGTGCACAGGTCGATTCCGGCTACGCCTTCCCTTCGGTCGGCTTCGCCTGCATCTCGTCGCCGACGGTAGCACCGGCCTCCGACACCTTCGGTGATCCGGTGGCGGGTGTGGCTCAGGGGCGCCGGCGCCCGAGATTGTCGAACGCGCGAAGTGGCCGGACGCGCTCGATCACGCGACTGAACGACACGAGCTCGGCGGCGGCCGTGAGCACCACGAGCCCCGCGAGCACGGCATCGCGCGGGCCGCGCCCGACCTCGAGCACGACCGCCAGGCCGAGCACCCCTCCTATCGCGTAGGCGCCGGTGTCGCCGAGCATCAAGCGCTCCCGGACGTCGTCTCCGAGCAGCCCGGCGAACGCACCCATCACCGGTGCGATCGCGATCCCGACCGCGTCACCACCGGCGACCAGGGCAATCGGGACCCAGGCGCAGAGCGCGACCTTGATGACGCGGCCGGGCGCGCGGTCGAACAGGTTCGCGAGGTTCGCCGCCAGCGCGACGAGCACCGCGTCGGCCAGCAGTCGCCGGCCGGAGACGAGCGCGCCGGCAGTGCCGACGAGCACGAGCGCGATCGCTCCGCCGCCGACGATCTTGCAGACACCGGTGGTGAGGCGGCCGCGTGCCAGCGCCCGGACGTGCCCCCGAAAACCGCGGTCGTCCTCGGTACCGAGCAGGTCGTCGATCAGACCGAGGAACGCGAAGCCGACGCATGCGAACAGCACCAGCGGGCGGGCAAGGTCGTGACCGGGCTCATTCCCGAGGCCGAAGCCGCCGAGCGGCGACCTTCCGGCCGCGACGCCCAGCACGGCGAGCACCGCGAGCATGCCGGCCGCGGTCGGCGCGACGTGATCGCGGTAGTTGCGACGCTGCAACACCGGTGCCGAGAGCACCTCTCGAGCGG